>JBGSMF010000462.1:0-7163 GCA_041740315.1 Thermoflexales bacterium | reverse complement strand
GCTCACCGTGCCACTCTAGCGTGCCCAGCGGCAGATAAGCGATGGGCGCGGCGGCCAGCCGCTCGCGGAACTGCTGCGGTCGCAGGTCGGCATAGAGGACGCTCATGGGGTTGCCTCCTGGTGCATGGGATCATGCGCGTGTTCAGCTTCGTGGTCGTGATCATGTTCATGGGCGTGCTGCGCCACTAAGGGGCAGCCAGGCTCGCAGCAAGCGCGCTCCCATCGGCGTGCGGGTGGCATCCAACACGCCCAGCAGCGATCCGCGCACGCCGCCGCCGCGAAGGCTCTCGGTCAACTCTAGGTTGCGCCGCGTGGCCGGATCGAGCGTCATAAACATGGCCGTGCTATAGGTGGACAACGACGTAATCTGCGCCAGTCCGGCCACCTGGGTCTCTCGCAGATACTGCACAATGGCCCCGGCCGCGCACACGGCTAACGGCTGGCCCTCGCAACCAAACGCCTGCAACGTCGAAACCTGCAAGTGATCCAGCAAAGCCTGCCGCGCATTGCCATATTCAAACTTCCAGGCGGGTAACGGCGTTATGTGGATTTCAGATTTCAGGCTCAGAATTTCAGGTTGGGGGGGCAATGACTCTTCAACTACAAGACATTCACGCGGAGCAAGGCGAGCCAGCTCTTGCTGGGCCGCGCGCAGGGCTTGCGCCCCCGCAAACTGGGTGGCCGCAAACTCGCCCGTGGTAATATCGGCAAAAGCCAGGCCAATGCGATCTTCAACACACACCATAGCAGCCAGATAGTTGGGGCGGCGCTCGTCCAACAGTAGCGGCTCTACCACCGTGCCCGGTGTGACTACACGCCTGACCTCACGCGGCACCAGCCCCTTGACTGGCTCAGTGCCCATCTGCTCTGCAATAGCCACGCGGTAACCTTTTTCGATCAAACGGACAATATAACCCTCCACTGTGTGATGCGGCACACCGGCCAGCGGCACGCGCTGCCCCTTGCCTACCGGGCGGCTGGTGAGCACAATCTCTAGCTCACGCGAGACCAACTCGGCATCGGCATCAAAGGTCTCATAAAAATCACCCAGCCGAAAGAACAAGATTGTGTCTGGATATTTACGCTTGAGTTCCAGGTATTGCCGTCTAATGGGGGTAACGTCTTCCACTTTTCACCTTCTATTTTGCACTTTCCACACCAATAATGCCGCCGCCCACCACAATCTCGCCGTCGTAAAAAACCGCGGCCTGTCCAGGCGTTATGTCACGCAAGGGGTAGTCAAACGCAATATGCGCCTCGTCACTGCTCAACGGCGTTACCGTTGCATCTGCCTCGCTGGCCTTGTAGCGAATTTTGACCGAGGCGCGAAACGGCCCGCCGGGCTGCTCACCGCCAGGGTAATTGACGCTATGTACCTTGCACTCTGCGCGCCCCAGTTCAGTCGCTGCCCCCACCACTATCACATTTTCATCGGGCACTAACGCCAGCACGTACAGCGCCTCTGCGCTGCTCAGGCCCAGCCCCTTGCGCTGGCCAATGGTGTAAAACGGCAAGCCAGCGTGCCGGCCAATAACTTGTCCGCTCGTGGTGCAGATTGGCCCTGGTCGTATCGCCCCGGCTGGGGCATGGCGCAGCAGAAACTGGCGATAGTCGCCATCGAGCGGGAAGCATAAATCCTGGCTATCCGGCTTGTGCGCCACAGGCAGGTTTTTGCGCTGGGCAATTTGCCGCACCTGGGGCTTGGTCAGTTCGCCCAAGGGAAACATTGCCCGCGCCAGTTGCGCCTGCGTCAGCACGCTCAGCACATACGATTGATCCTTGTCTCCATCCGCCCCACGCGAGAGCTGCCAGCGCGCGCCCTGCAACCGGCGCCGCGCATAATGCCCCGTGGCCAGGTGGCTTGCCCCCAGGCCTTGGGCCTTGTCCATCAACCAGCCAAAGCGGATGCGGCGATTGCAATTGATGCATGGGTTGGGCGTGTGGCCCGCCAGGTAATCGGCGATAAAAGGATCCACCACTTGGGCCTTGAAGGATTCGGCCACATCCAGCACATAAAACGGAATGTCTAAACTATCGGCCACGCGCCGAGCCAGGTCTACATCAGAGGGAGTGCAGCAGCGATTGTGACGAGCATCGGCTTCTCCTTCGCTCCACAAGCGAAGCATAATGCCAACCACTTGATAGCCCTGCTCAACCAACAAAGCGGCGGCCACACTGCTATCTACCCCGCCGCTCATCGCCACCACAATCCGCTCAGCCAAAAAATTCCCCTTGTTTCTTTTACATGCCCAAAGGGCAGCAAAAAAGCCACGGGCCGGCCCGTGGCTTGGGTGCGCCGGGGGCTGCTCACTTGATGACGCAGCCGGCCCCTTCGCGCTTTGCTGCCGCGCTGATAGACACAGACACCTCCGGGCAGCCGGGGCAACTGACAGTGACCCGCTGAGTCACAACGCCATCTTCGCGCGCGCCCCACCTGCACACAAAACGTTCTTCGCCATAGTTCCACCGACATTCTGGGGCGCTAATGGTGTACCCTGCATTACCGCCATAGGCCTCGATGAAAAAGTCTGCCTGCCAAGACCAATAGTTAACCCCCGCCGTGTCTGTCTCTAAGGTGGGAACGCAGTTATAAAAGTTGCCCGCCCAAAACACCTGCAACGGCCCGCTGCCCACGGGGCCAATTGGGCCAGGGCCAGATGGAGTGGCAGTGGCCTGAGGAGTAGCCGATGGCGCCGGTGTGCGCGTGGACGGGCGGGTGGCGGTAGGCCCCAAGACCACAATACTCACCATCAGCTCTCCCATCGTTTCGCCGCTGGCGCGCTTCAATTCCCACTCGCCCGAATATTTGCCCCCCAAGGCCGGCGCTGCCAGGCCAATGCTCACATCGGCAGTCTCGCCTGGGTTGGCCTGTGGCAATTTGATCCCAGCCTCTGGCCCGCCCAAGCGTTCGCCTGATTTGAAAACCAATTGCGAGCCGGCATCAAAGGCACAGTTGCCCGTGTTTTCGATGCGCCACGTTTTGGTAAACTTTTCGCCGGCCCTGATCTGCGTTCCATCGGGTACGGTCACATCTTGCTCCAATTGGGCCGCCGGCTTGCAAGCCACCCAGGTGGCCGTAAGGTCAGGCGTGGCGCTCGGCTTGATCAGCACCACCGCCTGGGGAATATCTTGCAGCGAAAAAATTCCCAGGTCCAGGTCTTCAATCTTCATCCACCCCGTCGTGCCATCATCGGCCTCGATTCGAACCCACTTGTCGTCATCCGTCCTGGCGCGGGCTATCAGCAGCGTGCCCTGGCCCAGCAAGCCCACCAAGTCACCGTCAGGCTCCGACCGCAGCTCGGCCCGGTCTTGGCGCACGTTGATCCTGACCACCGACGGTTTGGGCGTGCTAGTGGGGGTGCCCACCCGCGAAGGAGTAGGCGCCAAGGTAGAGGTAGATTGGACAAAAGTGGCCGTGGCTTGCGCTACGGGTTGATTAGCGCGCGGAGCCAGAACCCCAAAATACAACCCGGCGATCAGGGCAATTAGCGCCACAATCCCCCCCCAACCATCAGGCCGATTTTTCTGCCTCCAGCGCCCGCGGTGGTCCGCGTGGCGCCGGCGGCGGCTGTGGCTGGCGTGACTTGCGGGGGCGGGGTTAGGGCAACATGCGCCGCCGCCGGGGTAACGCGCATCTGGAATGATTTGGTAGAGCTATCTTCCCACGCAATACCGATAGCATTCTTCAAATCGGTCATCAACTCTTCCACGTGTTGGTAACGATCGTCAGGTTCTTTGGCCAAGGCGCGCAAAATGACCCGCTCCACCGATTCGGGCACTGTCGGGTTGATGCTGCGCGGCATGGGCAGCGAGCCCTGGATATGCTTGATGACCACCGCCATGGGCGTATCGGCTTCATACGGCAGGCGGCCAGTGGCCATTTGATACAACATCACGCCCAGCGAATAAATATCGCTGCGCTCGTCGCCGGGCTGCCCCATGCCCTGCTCTGGCGAGATATAAGACGGCGTGCCCACCATCGCTCCGCTGGCCGTCAACTGAGAGCCGCCCGTGCCGTGCAAGATTTTGGCAATTCCAAAATCGGTCAAAATCACCTGCCCATCATGGTCAATCATCACGTTGGCCGGTTTGACATCGCGGTGCACCATCCCCAAGCGATGGGCGTACTTGAGCGCCGAGCCAACCGCCAACACAATCCGCCCCACCTCTTCCAACGAGAACCACTCGCCGCGCTCTTGCAAGTGCACCATGCGCTCTTTTAGGGTTTCGCCATCAATGTGCTCCATCACCATGTAAGAGACATCGCTCTCAACATCAAAATCGTGAACCTGAACGATATTGGGATGGCGCATGCTGGCTACCACGCGCGCCTCGCGCTGAAAGCGCGCCAGGAACTCTTTGTCGTCTATCAGGAAGGTATGCATCACCTTGATGGCGACGTAACGATCGAGGCCGGGCTGGTAAGCCTTGAACACTTCGGCCATTCCCCCGCGCCCAATTTGCTCGACCACGCGATATTTGCCAATTGTTTTCCCAATCAAGCCCGTAGACATTTCAGCCTCCCCACAACAGCCTGGCGAGTGCGCGCCGCCAAGCGCTTTCTGCCCAATAGAAATTATACCCCACCAGCGACCAAGCGCAAGCGAGCAGGTCTAGTTTATCACGCCAAGGCATAACTGACCAATTCACCCTCCCGCAGGTTCGAGTACCGGGGTCAAGCCCAAGGCTGCCAAATCGTCTGGGCAGGGCATGCCCTGCCCTCACCCCAGATTAAAAGATACCGCCAAATCGTAATTTACGGGAGGGTAGTTGAACCTTTTCACACCCTTAAAAGTATAAGTAATAGGAAATAAGAGAAAAAGTTTCAAGAACGCCGGCATGGCTGAGAACCTTGTTTGACTTTGCGTTGGTCTTGTGCTATATTGACTTGGCTTATGCTTTACCTTACAAGTCATAAGTCGAAATCCTCAAAAAATACCAGTCCATCCAACAGTATATGCCGGTAAATCCTCTTAGAGAGGAGGTGAGGCCCTAAAACAAACTCACAAACCGCAAGCTCAATACCATACCACAATGGTGTAGCAAGTCTTTGCTTGCCATACCCCATAAACAAGTAACAGTTAGATTCAAAAAATATTCTCTGGAGGAGAAAATTTAAAATGTCACGCAAACTGTTCGCTTTAGTATCACTTATTGTGGCGGCCAGCATGTTGCTCAGCGCCTGCCAGCCCACCGAGGTTATCAAGACCGTCGAGGTGACCAAAGAGGTCAAGGTCGTAGAGACCAAAGAGGTCAAAACGGAGGTCGAGGTAACCAAGGTCATCGAGGTTCAGGCCAAGGCCTTTACCACCCCGCACCCCATCCTGGGCGATGTCAAAGTTCGCCAGGCCATCGAGTACTGCACCAACAAGCTCGAACTGGTCAAATCGGTTTACCCGCTGATCTCTGAAGAAGCGCAGAAAAAGCTGGTGATGGATTCGTTTGTCACCTATGATCACTGGGCCTATGCTGGCGATGCCATCAGCAAGTACCCCTATGACCCCGAAAAGGGCAAGGCGCTGCTAGAAGAGGCCGGTTGGAAGCTGGCCGACGGCGCCGACGTCCGCTCCAACGAAGCCGGCGAGGCGTTGTCGCTCAAGTTCACCACCACCAGCGCGGCCTTTCGCCAGACCTGGGCAGCCGTGTTCGAAAGCCAGATGGCGGCATGCGGCATCGGCATCGTTCGCCTGCACGCCCCCGCCTCCTGGTGGTTTGGCGACACCACCGGCCTGGCTCGGCGCGACTATGAGCTGGGCGCTTATGCCTGGGTCGGCCAGGCCGATCCCGGCGGCCAGACGCTCTACGCCTGCGATCAAATTCCTTCGCCCGAAAATGCCTGGGAAGGCCAGAACACTTCTGGCTGGTGCGATGAAGAAGCCAGCGCGGCCATCAAGAACGCCAACAACACCCTCATCAAGGACGAGCGCATCAAGAACTATGCCATTGTGCAAAAGGCCTATACTCGCGACGTGCCGGTTATCCCGCTGTTCAACCGCACCGAGACCTTTGCCTACGCCGCAGACTTGCAGAATTTCAAGCCCACCCCAGGGCAGGAATATTACAACTATAACGTTTACGAATGGGAAATTCCCGGCAAAGACACCCTGGTGGTCGGCTTTACCCAGGAACCCGCCTCGCTCTTTCTGCAAAACGAGGATGCCTGGGTAGCCCACCTGGCCGGCGTCATGATGGGCGGCCCGGACATGATCGAGACCTCGCTGAACTATGACTATCAGCCCGCGCAGGTCAAGCAACTGGCCACCATCGAAAACAACAAGGCCACCAACAACGACGTTGAAGTCAAGGAAGGCGACAAGATCTATGACGCCGATGGCAATGTGGTTGAACTCAAGGCCGGCGTCAAGATCAAGGACACCACCGGCGCCGATGTCGAGTTCAAGGGCGGCACCGCCAAGATGAAGCAACTGGTTGTCACCTATGAATGGAAGGACGGCACCAAGTGGTCAGATGGCGAACCGCTCAAGGCGGCCGATTTTGAGCTGTACTACAAGGTCCGCTGCGACCGTGATTCTGGCGCTACCTCTTATATCAACTGCGACAAGACTCAAAAGATAGAGTTCGCCGATAACGGCTATACCGTCACCTGGCTGCCGGGCGTGCAAGATCCGCTCTACTTTAGAGCTCCCTACTACATTTACCCGTCACACCGCAAGCTGGCCGATGGCCGCATGTTGGCCGATGTTCCAGCCAAAGAATGGGCCACCCTGATCGAGGTGGCCGAGATGCCCATTGACATTGGCCCCTACATCCTGAAGGAATGGGTCAAGGGCGAAAAGATGGTCTTTGAAGCAAACCCGAACTATGTCCTGGGCGAGCCCAAGACCAAGAACCTGGTCATCGCCTTTGTCAGCGCCGAGAACGCCGAAGCCCAGTTGCTGGGCGGGCAGGTAGACCTGCTGGGTTCCGAAACGCTGGCCGGCCTGACAGAGACCCTGGCCAATGCAGAGAAGGAAGGCAAGATCAAGACCGCGGTTATCGCCGGCGCTACCTGGGAACACATTGACATTGGAATGTTCCTCAAGTAAGCGCAGCAATTTGGCAATGTGAGTTTAGGGCAGATGTGACAAGTTTCACATCTGCCCTATTTGCAACTTGAACCCACGACCCTCACCCCCGCCCTCCGCTACGCTGCGGGCGGGGGT
>JBGSMF010000461.1:0-9008 GCA_041740315.1 Thermoflexales bacterium | reverse complement strand
AGCCAACGTATCCCTACACCTGCACTTGCGCCAAGCGCAGCGCAGGTGCAAGTGTACGTTGGCGGACTGGCATGGGGATGCCAGTCCTATTTCCGATAATGTCTATTGAAAAGGTTGGCAAGTTAGCTTATAATGCAGATGTGAACAAGCCAGATGTTTTCACCCAAGCAATCTTGCTGGCCAAGGCAGGCAACCACATCCAGGCTCGCCAGATGCTGGCGCAATTGGTGATGGAACACCCCGATCACGAGCTGGCCTGGATATGGCTGAGTGATCTGGTAGATTCTGACCAGCAGCGCCGCTATTGCCTGCAGCGCGCGCTTGCCATCAACCCAGATAACCCCGCCACCCAGCGCAAGCTGCAAGCGCCACAAGAAATAGAGCCAACATTCAGCAGCACCATAGAAAAGACCGTGGAAAAAGCCGCCAGGCTCAACCCGCCTGCATCGGCCCACCTCCGCAAGGCCTCGCTGCGTTACGCCTGGGTGGCCGGAATGACAGTCCTCATCATCGCGGCGATATTTGCTGGCATCAGCTTGCTTCAACGTCCCACCACCACCCAAGCCGATAACGCACAGGCCCAAGCCGGTGGCGAACCATTCACCACACCGCAGCCAACCACTACAGCCACCCCTGCGCCCACCCACACACCCACCCCCGCGCCAACAGCCAATCCATCAGAACGCGCCGCTCTATACGTCGCCACAGTCGCGCCGTCCGAATTTGCCGCGCTGCTAACGCTGACGCTCACGCCTACCCCCCGCCCCGACTATACGCCCCATCCAGAAAACGCCGCCTACGAGCAAGGCGTCTCGGCATTGCTTCAAGGCGACTATGCTTCAGCCCTAGAGCAGTTTGACCGAGCCCTGGAACAAGAGAGCGGGCTGGCCGAAGCGCATTATTATCGCGGCGTAACCCTGGCAGCACTGGGGCAATGCGACCAGGCCATTCAATCGTTCGACGTGGCCGTCAAGTTGCAAAAGGATTATGCCGCCGCCTACGCTGAGCGGGGCGTATGCTTTGACGCGTTGGAAGAGCACTCTAAAGCGCAGGCCGACTATAAAATGGCGACGGAACTGGACCGCCGCCTCATCACGCCTTACCTGGGCCGGGCCGCCCAGTACCGGCGCGAGGGGCAGCTAGATTCAGCGTGGACGCTGTGTTCGCGCGCGCTAGAGATGTGGCCAGACCACCTGGAGGCGCTTTATCAACGCGCGCTGCTGCTGCACGAACGCGAGCGCAACTCGCGCGCGCTAGATGACCTCAACCGCATCATCGAAATCAACCCCAAGCTGATCAAAGGCCATCTGCTGCGCGGGCAAGTGCTGGCAGCGTTGTTGCGCTATCCTGACGCGCTGCACGGTTTCAGCGCCATTTTGGCGCTAGACCCCCAAAATGCCCAGGCATGGTATAACCGCGGCAGGGTGCACCAGCAGTTGGAAGAATACGAGAATGCCTTTTCTGATTTTAACAAAGCCCTGGAACTGCAACCCGGCTATGCCGAGGCGCTGGCGGGGCGCGGCGATATTTACCTGACAGCCGGCGAATTGACGCTGGCGCGCGTTAATTATGTGGACGCATTGAGCCTCAACAGCAAGCTGGCAGGCGCTGCCACCGGGCTGGGGCGGGTCAATTTGGCGCTGGGCGATTACGAGCAGGCCATTCAAAATCTTTATCAGGCGCTTGCCGCCAAGCCCGGCGACGAAGACGCCCTGATGTACCTGGGGCAAGCCCTGGTACTGGCAGAGCGATACCCAGAGGCCGTTGGCACGCTAGACCAGGCCATCCGCGCTGTGACGCCGGCGCCCAAGCAGGCTGTGATGTACGAATGGCGCGGGCGCGCGCACTATGCGCTGGGACGCTATAGCAACGCCATCAGCGATCTTTCGTTGGCGATTGCGCGCTACCCTAGCTCACAACGCTTTTACTATCGCGGGCTGGCTTACCAGGCGGCCGGCAACAAGGGCCAGGCCAAACGCGATTTTGAAAAATGCCTGGAAGAACAAGACCTGGAAGACGAATTACGGCTGGATGCGCAGGAGCGATTGGCCAAGCTGGGCGGAAAATAAGCGCCTATCCAGAAATTTGCAGCGCGGCATCCCCATGCCGCGCGCTGGCCTGCGGGCCATTGGAGAGCATGATGCTGCGAGACTTTATCGAATGGGCAAGAACAAGCGAGAAACTGGTAACCGTTGAACAAGAGGTAGATGCAAGGCTCGAAATTGCGCAGATAGCCGCCCGGCACGACGGCAGGCCGGTATTGTTTGAGCGCGTAAAAGGCCAGAGCCTGCGTGTAATCACCGGCATTTGCTCGGCGCGCGAGTATTTTGCCCAGGCGCTCGGTGTGCCGCAGGACCAGATCTTGTTTTCGCTTGCCCAGGCGCTAGAACACCCCCAAACACCGCCGCTGGTAAACAATGGCGTGTGCCAGCAAGTGATAGACCATGAGCCGGATCTGAGCAAGCTGCCCATACTCACCCACCTGCCTGGCGACGGCGGGCCTTTTATCACCTCCGGCATCATGATCATCCACGACCCAGATTATGGGCGCAATGTCAGCTACCACCGCCTGATGATTACCGGGCCGCGCGAGGCGACCGTGCGCGTGGTAGAGGGCCGCGGCACCGATACCGCCTGGCGCAAGTACAGCGGCGATATGCCCGTGGCGGTGTGCATCGGCAATAGCCACGCGGTGATGTTGGCCGCCTCAATGTCGCCTGCCAAGGGGGTGGATGAGCTTGGCATTGCGCACGCTCTCGCACCTACCCCGCTGGTTAAATGCAAGACGGTTGACCTGGCAGTTCCCGCCGACTCTGAGCTTGTGCTGGAAGGGCGCCTCACGCATCGCCTGGCCGACGAAGGGCCGTTCCTCGACTTGACCGAGACTAGAGATTACGTGCGCCAGCAGCCGGTGCTAGAGATTGACTGCATTACGCGGCGCGCCGACGCTATTTACCACGCGCTGCTGCCCGGCAAGCTGGAACACAAGCTGCTGATGGGCATGCCCCGCGAGCCAACCATCTATGCAACCGTGAACGAGGTGTGCGCATGCAAGAATGTCCTCATCACGCCGGGGGGAACATCGTGGCTGCACGCGGTGGTGCAAATTGAAAAGCACGGGCCAGAGGATGGGCGCCAGGCCATCGAGGCTGCTTTTAGAGGGCACGGCAGCTTGAAGCACGTGGTGGTGGTAGACAGCGATATCAATATTTACGACATGGCCGAAGTAGAATGGGCCATCGCTACTCGCTTCCAGGCCGACAAGGGCTTGGTGGTGATGGCCGACCAACCCGGCTCGTCGCTCGACCCCAGCGCAACGCATACCCCCGGCCTCAAGACGCGCACGGCCAAGTTGGGGTTGGATGCAACGATCCCGTGGGGAGCCAAGCGAGAGGATTTTGAAAAGGTGAGGTATTGATAAAGCTGACCGACGACGAGCAGGCCATGCTCAGTGGCGCGCGCGGCGAGGGCGCACGCAAGGCGATGGAAATCGTCGTGGCGCTGGGCACAATTTACGAGGCGCAAGACCTGGTGCCGGTTTCGCACGTGCAGGTTTCGGGCGTGTCGTACAAGAACCTGGGTGAAGCAGGGCTGGAATTCTTGCTCGAATGGGCCGCGCAAGGAGCGCAAGTGCGAGTGCCCACCACGCTCAACCCGGCTGGGATGGATGTGCAGCAGTGGCGCGAGTTGGGTTTTAGCGCCGAGTTTGCCGCGCAGCAACAAGCCGTGCTGGATGCCTTTACAGCTATGGGCATCAGACCAACATGCACCTGCACGCCCTATCTGGTGGGTTACTCACCCGCCTACGGCGATCACCTGGCATGGGGTGAATCTTCAGCAGTGAGCTATGCCAACAGCGTCTTGGGCGCGCGCACCAACCGCGAAGGCGGCCCCGGCGCGCTGGCAGCCGCTATTGTGGGCCGCACAGCCAGATATGGCCTGCACCTGGATGAAAACCGCCTGGCCACCCTGCTGGTAGATGTGCGCTGCCCCGTTCAAGAATCGAGCGATTTTGGCGCGCTGGGCTATCTGGTTGGCAAAACAGCCCAAAATGGCGTGCCCTACTTTCGGGGGTTGGACCCGGCCCAGTGCATTCCCGACAAGCTCAAAAGCCTGGGCGCGGCCATGGCTGCCAGCGGCGCAGTGGCCTTGTATCACGTGGAAGGCGTTACACCAGAGGCGCAACCAACGACTAGCAGCCAACGACCGCCGATCAGGGATAATGCACAGGTAATCATAATTGACAGTCTTGACCCAGCTTACACCTCCCTCAACCTTAACCTCAACCTTAACCCTGACCTCGTCTGGATCGGCTGCCCGCACGCCTCGCTGGATGAAATCGCCGCCATCGCCGCGCGCGTTCAAGGCAAAAAACTGCAAACACCCCTGTGGATCACCGCCGCGCGCCAGGTGCGCGAACAGGCCGCCCAAGGCGGCTACCTGCGCATTATCGAGCAGGCTGGCGGGCGCATTGTGAGCGACACTTGTTTGATTGTTGCGCCGGTGGAAGAATTGGGCTTTGGATGCATTGCCACCAATTCGGGCAAAGGCGCATTTTACGGGCCAGGCCAGGTCCACGCGCAAATGTGCTTTGGGTCAACCGAACAATGCCTGGAAGCAGCAATCAGCGGAAAGTGGCAGGCCAAATGGAAAGACTAGTTGGGCGCGTCATCAAAGCCGGGCATTGCCAGGGCGAGGCATTGGTTTCGCCAGAGCCGATTGGATTTTTTGGCGGGGTAGATGCGGCCACAGGCCTAGTCATTGAAAAAGGCCACCCGCTAGAGGGGCAATGCGTGGCCGGGCGCGTGCTGGTTTTTCCCGCCTCCAAGGGCAGCACGGTGGGGTCGTACATTTTGTACCGGCTCAAAAAAGCCAAGCTTGCGCCGGCCGGCATCATCAACGCGCAAAGTGAGCCGATTGTGGCTGTCGGCGCTATCATTGCCGATATCCCTATGGTAGACCGGGTGGATATTGGACAAATCTGCACCGGCGATTTTGTGACAATCGCCGATGAGCAGATTGTCATCGAAAAGGTGTAACCATTCACCCTCCCACAGGTTCGAATAGCCTGCGGGAGGGTAGAAGGAAAATATGTGGCGCAACTATTAGAAAACAAAATAGCCCTAATCACCGGCGGCGCTTCAGGCATTGGGCGGGCCGCCGCGCTCGTCTTTGCCCGCGAAGGAGCCAAAATTCTAGTGGCCGACATCCTGGCCGAAAGCGGCCAGGAAACTGCCGCGCTGGTCAGGCAGGCCGGCGGCGAAGCGACATTCGTTCAATGCGATGTCACGCAAGCGGCGCAAGTGGAAGCACTGATTGACGCAGCCGTTGCGAACTATGGCCGCCTGGATTGCGCGTTCAACAACGCCGGCATCGAAGGCCAGGCGGCTCCCACCGCCGAATGCTCCGAGGCTAATTGGGACCGCGTGGTCAACATCAACCTCAAAGGGGTGTGGCTGTGCATGAAGTATGAAATCAAGCAAATGCTGAGACAAGGCGGCGGGGCCATCGTCAACACGGCCTCGGTGGCCGCCCTGGTGGCCGAACCTGCCCGCTGCGCTTATGCGGCGGCCAAGGGGGGCGTGGTGCAATTGACGCGCACGGCGGCGATAGAATACGCCAAGGCCGGCCTCCGCATCAATGCAGTGTGCCCGGGCGCTATTCAAACGCCAATGATTGACCGGGCGCTGGCAGAGATGAAGATCAACACAATGTCACCCGGCGCAATCCGCTCACCCCTCATCGAGCGCATGGCCAACGGCCTGATGGGCCTGAGGCCGGTGCAGGCAATGTTCCTGGGCATGATGCACCCCCTGGGCCGCGCAGGCAAGCCAGAGGAAATTGCCCAGGCCGCCGCCTGGCTATGCTCGGATGCAGCGTCTTTCATTACAGGTCATGCCCTGACGATTGATGGCGGCATGACGGCGCAATAAAAGCTATTCGATTATAGTATTGCACCTATGTGATCAGTCTTGTGGTTGAAGATATGGACGGGAACATTTACGAGGAATACCAAATCGTTACTGTGGAATAATCCAGAGATCGCAAGGCGGCTCATAAATCGCCTTGCTCTTTGCAAAAGATGGTAACCACTCAGCCTTACACAGAGACGAAAAGAAAAAAACTCTGTGTAGCTCTTTTTCCTCTGTGAATCTCTGTGACCTGAGTAGTTGCAAAAGATGAAGAACGAGACACGCCAGAATAACCCAATGGAGGAGGACCCATGCATAGAAAACTTGTCTTGTGGATAATGGCTGTGCTGGTGGCAACCCTGGCAGCTTGCGGCGGGAAACCCGTTGCGCAGAGCAACACCCCAACCACCCAGGCCATTGTGGGGCAAATCCCCACCCCTACCCGAGCGGCTCTGCCCACCAGCACACTAGCCCCCACCTGGACACCCCAGCCCACCCCAACCCCAACCGCGAAGCCGGTTGTGCCCACCCTCACACCGCCTATTACTACTGCCCCCGCTTCGCCCACCGCCCCAGCCGGATTGGCAATCCTCAGCTTTAGCATTGACTCGCAAGACATTGCAGATGGCGGCAAACGTTTTATCTATAAATGGACGACGCGCGATGCCGCATCGGTCAGCATTTATAGCGGCGCGCAGATGCGCTTTCCCAAGTGGTGGTCGTCGCTGCCGCCCAACGGCGCGCACACAGCCGATATTGCCTACACCTACTATCGCAACCCGTCAATGTCAATCACCGCCTATGATGCCAAGGGCAACCAGGTCAGCAAGTCAATGACGGTGACGTGGCCTTGCAAGCACACCTACTTTTTCACACCCCAACCCCCCACCTGCCCGGCCTACCAGGCTGCCTACACCGCTGCCGCTCACGAGCCGTTCGAAAAAGGGCAAATGATCTGGCTGCAAGAGGTTCACATTGGCGATTATCAATCCAGCAACCAGATTTTGGTCCTGTTAAACACAGGCGACGCGGCATATTATGACGACACTTGGACGGAAAGCGAGCCAGACCGCGATCCTTCCATCGTCCCGCCTGCGGGGTTCTTTCAGCCTATCCGTGGTTTTGGCAAGTTGTGGCGCACCAACGAACAAGTGCGCAACAGCCTGGGCTGGGCCACAGGCGAAGAGATAGGCTACCAGGCCGCCATACAACAACAGGCCCACGAAAGCATTGCCGGCCCGTTATACATCCGCGCGTCAAACAACCAGGTCATCACACTGCCCTCAGGCTGGCTGTACTATTCAGGCCTTGGCGGGCGCTGGGAAATCTACAAGCCATAGACTATAGGGCAATTTCCTGCCGCAACAAGTTTTTACCACAAAGGGCACCAACCTGTCTGCCGCCAGGTAGAGTAACACAAAGGCAAAAATAGAAACCTTGGACCCCAAAACGCAAGCCCACCTGCACCCCGCCAAAGGGATGCAGGTGGGTTGATGTTGCTTTTAACCCCGCCATTTTGATCGGGTTGGCTGCGCCGACCCGCCTAGTAATTTCTCAGAACTAGCGGCAAGTAAAGCCGATACCAGATTTGGCCTATGCTCACCGTCCGCACCACTGCCCAATCCGAGTAGCCAGTAGCGTTGTAGGCGCGCACCGTCCAGCTATGCACACCAGTGGACAACACTGTAGCCGAGCTGGCCGCTGTCTTTGTGATGATGACACTGTCCAAATCCAGATTATAGCCCAACGGCGTTGCGCCCGGCCCGGCCTGCCACTCAAAGGTGATGGCCTGCGTCGTCGTCACAAGCCCATCCGGCGGCGAGAGCAACACCGGCACAGTCGGCGGCGGCAAGACCGCAGTGATCTCGATTGTTCGCGCCGCCGCCCAGGCCGAGTAGCCAGCGGTGTTGTACGCGCGCACCGTCCAGTTATGCGCGCCGATAGACAACAGTGTAGCCGAGTTGGTCGCCGTCGTCGTGATGATCACTCCATCCAGCTCCAAGTTATAGCCCAACGGCGCTGCGCCCGGCCCGGCCTGCCATTCAAAGGTGATGGTCTGCGTTGTTGTGACAAGCCCATCGGACGGCGAGAGCAGCACCGGCACACCCGGTGTAAGCACATCGGTCACCGTAAAGCTAAAGCTGCTCCCCAACACAACCCCGCCGCCGGTATAGGTGCTGCCGCTGCTCAGCGTAACGGTGTAACGCTGTCCAAGCGCGAGCGGCGCGTGTTCTATGCTGAGATGGTTGCCAAATTCTCCGGCCAGCGTTCCTTGTGCCTGATGCGCAAGCGGCGCAATCGTCCACACTGGCGTGATGGCAACCATCGGCGTGATGCCCACGCTGACGCCGGTGACGACCCGCGTAAAAGTGACCACCAGCGAAGCATCAGGCGCGAGGTATTGCTGCCCATTCCAGTTCGGTGGGTGCGAACGAACGGCCCTGAGCACGTGGTCTTCAACCTCGCCATAGTTGGTATAACCGCGCGGGCTTGCCAGGTCGTGCGCGTAATCTAGCCGGAAGCGCATCCACACATCAACCTCATCGCGGCTGCCAAAGATAACACTGTTGACAGGGAATGGCCAGACAATGCTAGTGCTGCTCTGCCCAAGCGGCCACAAGCCATCGCCAGGATAGCCCTGCCAGTTGACGAGCAACTCGTTAGGATCGTCCCAATCGCCGTCAACATTCCAGTCTACCCAACCATGCACATTGAGCGGCCTGGCCGGCCCGTAACGCAGGCTCCACGGGTCCGCCACACGCGGCGCAAAGATGAGTGAACCTGCCAGCGGGACAAGTATCACGCCGTCGTCGTACTGGTCGGCATCAACTTGCTCGCTATCCCATTCGCCATCGCGCCAAGGCCCCAGCCACTCGTGCCACCAAATGCCATGCACAGCGCCCAGAGTGCGCCGATAGCTGGGGTACGGCGGGTCGGGCGCGTCGCCCACTTCGGGTGGAGCCAGGACCGGCGGCCACCACCACCAGGGATGCCAGCACCACCAGCGGCCCCACCACACCCAGCCCCACCAGGCGTGCCAGTACCACCAGGGCCACCACGGGCGCATCGCCCACGGCCAGAACGGCCAGATCACCC
>JBGSMF010000460.1:0-5034 GCA_041740315.1 Thermoflexales bacterium | reverse complement strand
AACGCAGCGACCAAGGTGTTCATGTAATTGAGCCAGGGGACATTTATCGCATAGCGCTGCGCCCCGTCTTGATCAGCCACCCACGGGCGCACCGGCCCCACCAACACCCGCACAGAGGGGTTTTCGGCCCGCGCCACCTGCACCGCGTTGTCGGTGTGAGCGACCGGCTCGCCATAGCCGTTAAAGAGGCGAGCATACCATTCTGGCGTCACAGGCTGCTCTGGAGACAGCGAATTGCTGCCCAAGGCATTAAAGCCGCTGCCGATGATATAGCCATACACCTGGCGCAAGCGATCATCGCGCGCCAGCCGCCGGAGATATTGGAGATATTCGGTCAAGGCCAGATAATCGCCGGCCGGCGGCAAGCTTTGGCCCTGGTCATAATCTACCCTCACCAACACCCGCAGACCCTGCGCTTCCACCTGGTGAACGCGCTCGGCCAAATCATCCAATCCCCAATATTCCAGATCGGCTCGCCGGGCATAAGTCAGTTCCACATCCCACCCGCTGCGGCCGCGCCAATCTCGCTGAGAAGCGGCAAAGACCACACCCAGCTTGGTCGGCAAGCGTCCGGCCGGTGACGGAAAAGGCTCTGTGCCAACCACCAGCCGCCCACGCTCCGCACAGCCCGTATCGCAATCGTGGTAAAAAACAAGCGCATAAACCGGCGCGTCGGGCGCGACAAAGGTCCAGGTCCAGCTCCACGTGCCGCCTGGGTCCGCCTGCCATTTAGCGGGAAGAGCTGTCTGCCCATCTATCGTCAATTGAACGCCGGTCAACGGCCTCCCGTCCATAATGCGCAATGTCGTCACTTGCCCGGGGCGCGGCGAGGATGGCTGCAAAATCATTCGGGGCCACAGCGCCCCCCTAACCTGGCTTTCTGACATTACAACAACCTGGCCCGAAATAGGCAACAGCCAGTAGCCTCCCATCACCGCCAGCAGCATAATTATCCACCATTGGCGCAAAAGAATTTCTTTTAATTGCCCCATCATCTTTCCTCCAAAACCGGCAAGACAAAACGCGCCCACGTGCCGGTTTCTGGTCCTTCTGCGCGGCTCTCAAGCTCTAGGCGGCTGCGATGGCGGCGCAAGATTTCGGCGGCCAGCGCCAGCCCCAGCCCGCTCCCTTCGCCTTCGGGCGTGACCCGGTAAAAGCGGCGGGTCACGTGAGGCAAATGCTCGGCAGGGATGCCGGGGCCGTTATCGCAGACAGCGCAGTGAATGCCCTTGGGCGCTCGCTTTAAAGAAACAACCACCCGGTCGCCAACCCGCGTGTGCTTGATGGCATTGTCTAGCAAATTCAGAAAAAGCCGCTGCAGCCGGTGTTCGTCGCCCACCACCAGCGGCAAGGGCGCTTCTGCTTCCAAGAGAATCTGCATATCCCGTTCCTGCGCCTGGGGCGCAACCTGCGCCACGACCTTTTTCACCAATGCCGGCAAATCTAGCGGGCGGTGTTCGATATCGGCGCCGGTTTCCAGGCGGCCCAATTCCAGCATATCATTCACCAAGCGCGTCATGCGCCGGGCCTCTTCCTTCAGCAAATAGAGCGATTGTTGGCTGATATCTTGCGCCAGGTTGGGAATGCGCAATACTTCCAGGTGAGTCAGAATCGTGGCCAAGGGCGTGCGCAGCTCGTGAGACAGATCGCTGAGCAAATGACGCGAGCTCTGCTCGGCCCGCTGTTGCGCGGTGACATCTTGCAAATAGACAATCTCTGCGCCATTCCACGGCGCAACCCACCAAAAGACAGCCTGACCTGAAGGCAAGGCCGCAGTGCGGTAGCGGCTGACAGATTCTTGCCGCACGGCCGTCTGGTCTTGCTCTAAAAAGGATACCCAGTCCAAATCAGGACAGTCGCCTGAACTCGAGTCCAATTCCAGCAAGCGGCGAGCATAAAGATTGGCATAACTGTAGGCGCGGGGGCCATTCAAGACCAGCCATCCAAACGGCGCAGATTCCAACACCTGGCGCATCATCTCTGCGCCGGCAAAAGTTGGCGGCAAGAAACGCCGTCGGCCAGTCAACCAAGCGCCCGCAACAAAAATACCCAGCGCTGCCGCTAGCACTCCAAACAGCGTCCATCGCAAATCAAGCAAGATCATGGCTGCCTCCTCATACCAGCCTGATTTCCTCTCTCAAGCTTGAGAGAAACTGGGCGCGGGGCAAAAAGCAAGTCCCCAAGGCGCAAAACGAGAGCGCTAGTGTAGCACGCCTCAGACTATACGGCAAGGGAACAAGTGCCACCACAAGCGGCACAGGCTAGGATGCCTGTCTAGTGTCACGGGCATAATAGACCATTCGCAACTAGTTCAAAACCAAGCAGGTGTGGTAAAATAACACCAAACCCAAACCATTAAACCAAATTCAAATATCCTCAGGAGGAATTACGATGAAAGTTGATCCTAATGCCAGATATTCCAAGACGCACGAATGGTGCCGCCTCGAAGATGACCTTTACGTGATGGGCATTTCCGATTATGCCCAATCGCAGCTTTCTGACCTGGTCTACGTAGAGCTGCCCGCCGTGGGCAAGCAACTCAAAAAGGGTGAATCGTTCGGTGTGCTTGAATCGGTCAAGGCTGCCTCTGATCTGTACATGCCTATGGATGGACAAGTTGTGGCTGCCAACGAGGCCCTGCCCGACGAACCCGGCCAGATCAACGAGGATGCTTTTGCCGCCTGGCTGATCAAGTTCACCGCCAGCGCGCCAGCGCAATACAATGAGATGATGGACGCCGCCGCTTACGAGGCGTTCGTGGCATCTGAAGAGCACTAGGAGCTTGTCGGAGAGGGCCGTTCGTAGTGCGCGCTGAAGCGCACACTACGAGCCTACCAGCCCGCTCTCCGACAGCCTGCTAGGGATTGGGAGTTTCCTATGACCTACATTCCTCATACCGACGCCGAGCGGCACGAGATGCTGCGCGCCATCGGCGTTGAAAAACTGCAAGACCTGTTTCAGGTTGTGCCAGAGCGGGTCCGCTTTCCCCAGCTCAATATGCCCGAGGGCCTATCTGAGATGGAAACGATGTGGGAATTGCAAGAGCTATCGGATGCGAACGAGCACACCGGCCAACTGGCTTGCTTTTTAGGCGCGGGCGCATACAACCACTATATCCCCACCACGGTCAATTACGCGCTGAGCCGGGGCGAGTTTTACACGGCCTACACCCCCTATCAGCCGGAAATCAGCCAGGGCACCTTGCAAGCCATATTTGAATACCAGAGTATGATGTGCGCGCTGACCGGCATGGAGGCCTCGAACGCCAGCCACTATGATGGCGCAACCAGCCTGGCCGAAGCCGCCATGATGGCTGTGGCAGTTGGGCGGGGCGCGCGCAAAAAGGTGCTGCTCAGCCCGGCGGTGCACCCCGAATACCGCGCCGTGACGCGCACCTACACCCAGGGCATGGGGCTAACCATCACAGGCGACCAAGACCCCAAGGCCGATTTGCCTCACTTGCTCGCCATGCTAGATAAAGACACCGCCGCCCTGGCAGTGCAGACGCCCAACTTTTTTGGGCAACTAGAAGACCTGCAAGGGCTGGCCGATAAAGTGCACGCCGCCGGTGCGCTGCTGGTTGTGGTAGCCGATCCCATCAGCCTGGGGTTGTTCCAACCGCCCGGCAAGCTGGGGGCCGATATTGTCTGCGGCGAGGGCCAAGCTCTGGGCATCCCGCTCAGCTTTGGCGGGCCCTACCTGGGCTTTTTCACCACGCTCAAAAAACACGTGCGGCAGATGGCCGGCCGGCTGGCCGGTGAAACGGTAGACGCCGACGGCAAGCGCGGTTTTGTGCTGACGCTTTCCACCCGCGAGCAGCACATCCGCCGTGAAAAGGCCACCTCGAATATCTGCTCTAACCAGGGCTTGATGGCATTGGCAGCCGGTGTGTACCTGGCTACCTTGGGCCGCTGCGGACTGCGCCAGGTGGCCGAGTTGTGTTACCACAAGGCGCACTATGCCGCCGATGAAATTGAAAAGCTGGAAGGTTACCAGGTGCTGCGCGCCAAGCCCTTTTTCAAAGAATTTGTTGTCAAGTGCCCGCTGCCCGTGGCCAAAATTAATGACTATCTGTTGGAAGAATGGGGCATCTTGGGCGGCTATGACCTGGGCCAGGCCTACCCGCACTTGCAAGACCACATGCTACTGTGCGTCACAGAAATGAACCCGCGCGAGCACATTGACGCGCTGGTCGAGGCGCTGAAGGAGGTACCCAATGCCTGAGCCATTGATTTACGAACTGTCTGCGCCCGGCCGCTGCGGCGTGAAAATGCCAGAGCCTGATGTGCCCCTGGCTAATCTGCCAGATGACCTGGTGCGTGACAAACTGCCATTACCCGAAGTGAGCCAGGTGGATATTGTGCGGCATTATTTGCGGTTAAGCCAAATGAACTATTCGGTGGACAATGGCATGTACCCGCTAGGGTCGTGTACCATGAAGTACAACCCGAAAATAGCTGAAGAGACCGCGCGCCTGCCCGGGCTGGCCCTTGCGCACCCTTACCAGGACCCGCTCACCGTTCAGGGCAACCTGGCGCTGATGTGGCAACTGCAAGAATTCCTTCAAGAGATCAGCGGTTTTGCCGCCGTCAGCCTGCAACCGGCGGCCGGCGCGCACGGCGAGTTTACCGGCATACTGATGATTCGCGCCTACCACCTGGACCGCGGCGACACCCATCGCACCCAAATCCTGGTGCCAGATAGCGCCCACGGCACCAACCCCGCCAGCACCACCATGTCTGGCTATACCACCGTCACCATCAAATCGGACCAGCGCGGCAATGTAGACCTGCAAGAATTGGCCAAGCATTGCGATAACGCCGTGGCCGGGCTAATGATCACCAATCCCAACACGTTGGGGTTGTTTGACGAAAATTTTGAGCAAGTGGTCAAGCTGGTGCACGATTGCGGCGGCCTGGTGTACGGCGACGGCGCCAACCTCAACGCCATCATGGGCATTGTGCGGCCCGGTGACCTGGGTGTTGATGTGATGCATTTCAACCTTCACAAGACCTTTTCCACGCCGCACGGCGG
>JBGSMF010000459.1:0-5664 GCA_041740315.1 Thermoflexales bacterium | reverse complement strand
GGGGTGCCGCGCGCGGCGATGGCGCACCTGCTGCGCGCCACGAACCAGGGCGGCGTGGCCCGCATGGCGCTGTACGTGTCTATGGCCGACGAGGTTTCATTCCCGTTCTACGTTTTGCCGGGCACCCTGGTGAACGCCATGCGTGAGATGGACGCGCTGGTGCCCAACCTGAGCTTTAACACCGTGCACACTGCTTACCTGTGGCCATCTTCGCACTTTGCGGACAACTTTTGCAAGGCGGCCCCGGCAACGTGTTTTGGCAGCCACTAGAAAATACCCGCAGGTCACGCCAGGAGGCGTGGCCTGCGGGCCTGGCCTTTAAAAACGTGAAAGGAGGTCAAGTAGCAAGAGTAGTCATTAACGTGACGAGCGATTTGATCAACGAGCCAGACCCGGCCAACGGCGGTGGCTGGCACAGTTCTTTGGTGGTGACGACCAAGACTTCGATCCGGGCCTTTTTGAGGCAATAGGCCGCTGCGCAAGGCGCGCAGCCTATCCTCCCGCAGGTTTAAAATCTGCGGGAGGTAGTGAGAAGAAAAATATCCAAAAGGAGATACACAATGAGTAAGCACATATTTACCAAGATATTCGTCATTCTGGTTCTGCTCGTTGCCATCTTGCCGTCGTTCCCGGCGGCGGGCGCGGGCGAGCAGGCCCCGCGCGGCAGTGGCGACATGGCGGTTGACTATACAATGGGAAACCCTGCTCTCAACTTTCAGGCGGTTGGAAGCGCGTATACTTTTCTGCGCAACCAAAACAGCGACAAGTGCATAGAGGTGGTAAGCGGCAGCACGGCCGAGGGGGCCAATGTGCAGCAGTGGATGTGCCATCGTCCCGCGCTGCCGTTTCAGTTGTGGCAGCTGGCAGATGTGGGCGGCGGTTACTATAACGTCAAGGCTCTGCACAGCGGCAAGTGCATCACCGTGGCGGGCGCCAGCACGGCCAACGGGGCCAACGTGGTGCAGGCCACGTGCAACGGCGGGAACAACCAAAAGCTCAGTTTCCAGCCGGTGGGCAACGGTTATTACAAGGCAGTGTTCGCGCACAGCAACAAGTGCCTGGACGTGTCAGGCGGCAGCCTGGTGGACGGCGGCAACATTCAGCAGTGGCCGTGCAACGGCGCCACCGCCCAGTCGTTTTACCGCCCGCCCAAGGGCGTCTTGGACTGGGCCGATTACGACTCGCGGGCGGTGGGATGGGCGTGCGACGCCGACAGCTATCCCACGGCCTTGACGGTCAAGTTCTACATGGACGGGCCATCCGACAGCGGTGTGTACCTGGGCTCGACCACGGCCAACGTGGATGGCGGCAGCTTTGCGGCGGCTCAATGCGGCGGCTCGGCCGCCCACCTTTTCTACTTTACCTTGCCGGCCAGCGTCAGGAACGGGCAGAAACACACCATCTACGCCTATGCCATCAATTACCCCGACGCCGGGAGGGCCACGATACTGGATGGCTCACCCTACCCGGTCAAGCCCCTCCAGTGGTTCGGGTACTATCACGGCAACACCGGTGGGGGCAACGGGGCCGGTGAGTTTTCAGACCATACCAACCTGGTCCACGTCTATGCAAACACCGCGTCAATCATTGACGCCAGGAACCGCGGTCTCAAGGCCATTGTTGACACTAGCGGTTTTTTCTTTGTGAACAGCGGGGGAAATTGCTATCGCAGAGACACGAATACTAGCGACTGGAACAATTTCGCGTCCGCCGTCCTCAGCCAGGGGCTTCAAAACACCATTGTGGGGTTCTTTAACTTTGACGAGCCGGATCAGCACTGCTTGAACAATGCCGACGTGGAATGGTCCGCTCAAATCATCAAGGCCACCTTCCCCAACAAAAAGCTCCTCGTCGTTTACGGGTACAGCGCGGTGATGGTCTCCAGCTTCCAGACGCCCAACTATCATGACTGGATCTCCTTTGATAGATACGGCGACTTTCAAAGCAAGGCGATCGCTTACATATTTACCAAGCTAAAGAGCAAGCTCAAGGCCGGGCAAAAGATATTCCTCACGGCCGACGGTGTGTCTTTTAATGGGGTGCCTTCGCAATCCGGGCAGCAGGCCTGGGTCACGCGGGCGCAGCAATATTACGACCTGGCCAGGGCCAACCCAGACAGCGTACGCGCCATCGTGACCTTTCTTTGGCCCAGCGTAAATGATGGCATGGGCAACAACTTGACCGGTGTGCGAGACATGCAATACGTCAAGGCCAAGTGGCGGCTCATCGGAGGGGAGATCATTCACTAACGCAAGCGGCAGGCGATGGGGGCTCTCTGCCTGGCAAGCCCCCCATCTCTCTATGCAAGGCGCGCAGCCGGATAAAAATGAGTATCCTCCCGCAGGTTTTAGACCTGCGGGAGGACAGGAGAATATTATGAACAAGCAAGCGTTTGTAAAGGTAATTGTCATTTTCGCATTGTTCGCCGCCATTTTGCCGTCGTTCCCGGCGGCGGGCGCGGGCGAGCATGCTCCGCTGAAAGGCTTGCTCGACGCAAAATATGCGCAGTTGGGCAGCGACACGCCGGTCAGCTCTCAGATGAAGACGATTCTTTCTACTTCACTCACGCTATCCGCAGCCCAGTTTGTGATGGTGAATAGCGATGGGCGACTGTACCCAACCGCCAACGGCACGTTGACGAATGTCTGGATTGACATTGACGGCTCGAATGTGACTAATAACGCGATTATTGATTACAGGGGGATCATTGCGCAGCATTTGCCGGGTCAACAACATTCATTCAACCTGGTAGGCGGAGCGCAGCTTGCCGTCGGCGCTCATACCATCAGATTGATGGCAGCCGCGGGCGCGGGGGCCTTTTCGATAGGCGCAGGGACTAACCTCAGCGTCATGGTGCGCCCGGCCACGAGCATTCAGTATCAAAGGCTGGGCGCAGACACGGCCGGTTATGGTTTCAATACCCAGTATCTGAGAGCGGCCTGTGAGGGAGGCTCGGGCGGCCACACGGGACCGGCGCCGCATGCCGAGGTGCTGGCTGCCAATGTAACTCTTTCTTCCGCAAACCAACCGGTGATTGTCTTGGCCTCTGGGCGCGCTTACAAGAACCTGCATATTGGAGATGTGATGACGGGCATCTATGCCGACGGGGTTAACAAAGGGAATAATTACTCGCAGTGGGCCGTGACGGACGTGGCTGAGGGGGCCGAGATTCAGGCGCCTGTATACAGCCAGGCGCTCTTTACAACCCTGTCGGCCGGCTCGCACAGGATTTCTTTCGATGCGTCGGAATATCCGTGGGGCAACTATAACAATTGGACAGAGAATCCGGCCAACTATAAAATCGGGGCAAACTCGAACCTGCTGGTTTTGCAGGGCGGGTTTACCCTGGTAGGCGGGGCGTACAAGTTCCCTCAAAATCAGGTGGACTGTTGGGGGAACATGCAAACTATCGCGACCAACCTTCCCGGGTATGAATATCTGCCTAAACCCAACACGGATTATAAATATCTTGAAAAAACATTTACGGTTCCCGCCGGCCATAATGGGAAAATCATGTTTATGGCCAAGACCCGCATGGGTTGCGCTTATGACGAAGGCGGGGTTCGCCAGGACAATTCTGTGAATTTCTTGTGGCTTACTATTGACGGAGTGCAAAGAGGCTCGACAGGCGTCCAGGCCTTTGTCCGCCCAGACACGGGCAGCACGCGCGTCATCGGCGCCAGTTACCTGAGCGCCAATGCCCCCCTGGCGCCTGGAAACCACACTGTGCGCGTGTACACCCGGGTAGAAACAGCGCCCGGCGCGAGCATTAGAGGGTGTGGCGTTTCGCCGGATCTAACTCTGATTTACTTTGATTGACGGCGGAGGGAAGGCTGGCATCCCTATGCCAGCCACGCCAACGCAAAGGGATGCGTCGGCCACTCTGACAGCCTGCTAGAAAGGAGGTGAAAAAGCAGCAACAAGAATTTAGAGTGGCGCGCCGGCGATGGCAAGCCGTTGAACAACATTGACACTTTACAAAACAGGAGTCTTGATCATGCAACAAAAGCATTTTTTCTCGGTCTTTGTGTTTTTCGTAATGCTGGCCTGCCTGATGGGGCAGGCTCATTCTAGCGCCGCCGCAGTCGCTCCTGCAGAGCAGCCTGGCGGAAACGCTTTCGAGCACCGCGTGATATGCGCCCTGCCGGTGGGCAAGGAGGGCGTGCATTACGCCGGTGAAAACATTCCAGAGATGCAAGCCTGGGGGCCGGCCGCGTTCAGCGTAGCGCCCGACGGGAGTTTCTGGGTGGCCGACACAGCCGGCTATCGCCTGCTGCACTATAGCCAGGCTTGCGCCCTGCTGGACACTTTACCACTTGACCAGGTTGTAGGCGCCGGCGATGTCAAGGTGACCCGCTCGGCTATCTTTGTGCTCGATGTGGCGGCGCAGAATCCGGAAGTAGCCTCAGAGACCCCCACTGTTTTCGTGTTGGGGCTGGATGGCAAGCAAGCAGCGCGCCACGAGCTGCCCCTGAGCTGGGCGCCTGTGACGGGCATCGCGGTGGATGCCAATGGCGATCTCTTGGTCGAGCGTGAGTTTGGCGCGCGCCTCAACCGGCTGGAGGCCAAGACGGAGCTAAACGGCTATACGCACCAGGGGCAACTCCTAAGCGCTCACCCGGGTGATATGAGCAAGGCCGATGCAAACCAGGGCTATATCCAGGTGGGCGATTTGCGCATTGACGTGGCCACCACCCACAGCTTGGGCGGCCTGCGCTTTCTTGGAGGAGCGCCAGATGGCAGCTTTTACGTCATGGCGGAAGAGGTAGCCCTAAACGATGCCATTCAGGTTGACCAGACGGTGCGGCACTATGGCGCAAAAGGCGAGTTGCTGGGCGTGGCGCGCGTGTCGCTGCCAGACCAATACACCTACGTTGACCACGGGCTGGCAGTGGGGCCTGATGGCGCAGTCTATGGCCTGATGACCCGGCCTGACCGGGTCGAGATTCAGCGCCTGCAATTCACCGACAAACTAAGCCCAATCCTACATTCTGGACAGTCGCTGCGCCAGTCAGCGCCCAGGGCCAATAGCCCCTTGGCGTGCGTTTCGCGCGACACCATTATGAACACCGCCTGGGGCATTCGCAACAACCAAAAATATCTCAGCAGCACCAACACCGACGGCGCCTGCTCTGGGCGCGGCAAGCCGCGCTATATCGGCGGGGCCGGCACCTGGCGCAGCGTAGCTTATGACTGGGGCGGGTTCGACAGCAAAGCCCTCTATAACTCTTACATGTCGCCCAACACCTACAAGGCCGGCGATATCAATACGGCCGGGGTAGAAAGCTGCTCGCGCGGGCTGGATTGCTCGGGTTTTGTCAGCCGGGCCTGGCAACTGACGACCAAGTACGGCACAGCCACGCTGCCCAATATCTCTTGGAAATTGGGCAGCACCGGCAGCCTGCTGCGCGGCGACATTATGAACAAATCAGGCTCTCACGTCATACTCTTTGAAAGCTTTGTCTCCGGTGGAATGTGGGGCCTGGAATCTACCACGACCAACAGTTACGACCGGGCCGTGTACATTACCCGGACGTGGAGCGCGCTGAACGGTTACGTGCCGCGCCGTTACAATAACGTTTGCCAATAGAGCGAAACCGGCGCGCCATGGCAGGCTGGCGGAGAGCGGGTTGGTAGGCTCGTAGTGCGCGCTATAGCGCGCAC
>JBGSMF010000458.1:0-19879 GCA_041740315.1 Thermoflexales bacterium | reverse complement strand
GGAAGGGGGAACACGCTCCCCTCTCCGCTTCGGGGAGGGGCTGGGGGAGGGGTCCACCACGGCAACTCCCAAAGAATCAGTTTTTTAGTGGGCCTGTAGAGGTTACGGCCAGCGGTAGGTGATTTTGCCGGCTGCGGCATCGAAACCGAGCAGCTTGCCTTCTATAGGCATCCACAGCGTGTCGCCTTGCCACAAGGTAAAACCGGGCGCGCTCAAAATGATGGTGTCTACACCCAGCCGGATTTCTTGTTGGCCGCTGCTTTCACCGGTCTTGACATCCAACGTTTCCAGCAAGATGGCGTGAGAAACATCGTCTTCGGCCGCCTTGAAGCGCAAGATAGCCAGCCCTTTTGACGTAATGTGCCATGTCCACACCGGCTTGTCTTCGCTAATACTGCCCGCGCTGGCATGCGGCGGATCAAGCGAGGGCGATTCACCCAGGTCAACCATCCAGCGCCGTTTGTCAGAGCTTTTATCTAGCGCCCACAGCTCAGAGCGTTGCGAGCCGCGCGTGCGAATGGCGCGCACGATCAATGTATCACCTTCAACAGCCAAGGCGACAAATTCATAATCCTTGTCTTCGAGCAGCGTCTGCAGCTTGCCAGTGACCGCTTCGAACACAACCAATTTTCCTTGAACACCCAGGTAAAACGCCTCCTCGGTGGCAAGCGGGAAAACTTCGCCATAGAAACGATCAGCCGGAGTTGTGCTCCAGACCAACTTGAGGGTCTTGGCATCCCAGTGTTGAACGCACTCGTCAAAGAGGATGTAAAAGCTTGCGGCATCTGGCGAGGTATAAATGGGCGTGGTCCAGGAAGCATAACTGGCATAGCGAGAGTTTCTATCGGGGCGGCACTCTGGCTGAACAGTTTCCATCTTGCCCGAGGCCGGGTCAAAAAGGCGCAGCAGGCCATGGTTGTTTTCATCTTGATCTATAAAAGCCAGCCGCCCACCCAGCACATACAGGCCGCGCGGCGAATCTTGGTTGGCCTGAAACTTCCAGGCGGGCGCGCCGGTCTGCGCATTGTAGGCTTGCAGCGTGCCGTCATCGCTGAGTGTAAAGAGGTAGATGCCTAACAGGCGCACGCAGTTCGGGCAAACGCTAAACGAGACCTTATCGGCCAGCGTCGCTGTCCACGCCGTCTGGCCATCTGCGCGATGCAAGGCCCACAGTTTATCTTCGTGCAGCGCATACACAAAATCAGGCCCTGCCATGATAGGCGCTCTATAGACGCTCTTGCCCAGCGATTCGCTTTGCCATAACATGACCGGCTCGGCGCTGCGCAAAGCCAAAATCCGATTTTCGGTTTCGCCCTCGCCCAACGGGAATTGGTTGGTTAGAACAATAATATCGGGTGGGCCATCGGCGCCAAAGGGCGCCAATACACCCGACCCGCTTACGCGGACGTTTTTGCCGAGGGTGGAGGTGGTGGTAATTGCTTCATCTATTTTGCCGGAAAAAACCAGCTTGAGCACGTTGGCAATCTGGGTAGGGTTGCCCATCGCCAGGATAATGGGCACGATTGTGACAAGCAAGATAAACGAGATGATTAGGAAAGGGGCAACGCAGCCCCCAGCCTTTGCTTGAGCTACCTGGCTGTTTGTTGCAATATAGCTGACTGAGGTCACAACTTGAGGAACGATCTGGCTATCTTCGATCACAACGGGGCGGCCGCCGCGCATCTTGATGACAAAACGCCTGGCGTTGGAAGATTGCTCCACGGTGATTCTGCCATCGGCAAAGCTAGCCCTCAGCGCATGCCCTGCGTCATCCAAGGTGGGAGTTGCATCCGAACGCTCTACACTTGAGCTGCAAAATTTGCAGCGCACCAAGGTCTGATCTTGAGTAAACTCGAGTGGCGCACCGCAATTGGGGCAATTCAATGCATCCACAGAACTTTTCATACACCGTATTATAGCCCGTTTTTGCATACGGTCAAAAGGCGCTTCCCCTAGCAGCTCAGTCTACCCTCCCGCAGATTAGAATTTGCCACAACCTCGGCTTTCCCTTTTTTGCGCAGTTGAAATATAATAAGGGCCAAGGATTAAATAACTTGCTCATCTGTAGCTCATTTTGCCTGTATTTCGGCGTCATTGTAAAGTTATCTGATTTCCAATCCTAATCGGTGTAAAAAACCCTATCAAACGGAGCACAAAATGTATTCACTGCAAGGCAAAATCGTTTTCATCACCGGCGCTAGCAGCGGCATCGGGCAGGCGTGCGCGCGCGCCTTTGCGGCGCAGGGCGCTCGGCTCATCTTGGCAGCCAGGCGCATCGAACGCCTGGAAGCGTTGGCCGCAGAACTGGGCGCCGATACCCATCTGCTGCAGCTAGATGTGCGCGACCGGAGCGCCGTAGAAAGCGCCATCGCCGCTTTGCCGCCAGAGTGGCAGGCCATCGAGGTATTGCTGAACAACGCCGGCCTGAGCCGCGGGCTAGACAAGCTGCACAAAGCCGATATCCAAGACTGGGAAGAAATGATTGACACCAATGTAAAGGGCTTGCTCTATGTGAGCCGCGCCGTCATTCCGGGCATGGTTCAGCGCGGCGCGGGGCATATTATGAACATCGGCTCGATTGCCGGGCGCGAGGCCTACCCCGGCGGCCATGTGTACTGCGGCACCAAAGCAGCGGTGCGCTTGATCTCGCAGGGGCTCAAGATGGATCTGCTGGGCACGCCGCTGCGCGTGACCAATATTGAACCTGGCATGGTCGAAACTGAATTTAGCGTGGTGCGCTTTCACGGCGACCAATCTCGCGCCAATAAAGTGTACGACGGCCTGACCCCGCTGACGGGCGACGACATTGCAGAGGTCATTGTTTTTTGCGCCACTCGCCCGCCGCATGTAAACATCAGCGACTTGCTAATCATGCCTACGGCGCAGGCATCAGCCATTTTGAACTATCGGCAACCTTAACCTTAACCTTGATTTTTAGAAAGGAGCCTATATGCCACAGAAATTTGAGCACTGCAAGCTGGTTGGAACCAAGATCATCTACTTGGGCCGCACCGGTCTTTTTGAAGACAAAGGAGACAAGACCGGCAACGAATCCCAGGCGTGGGACTATTTGGAAAAAGAAGGCTGGGAATTAGTGTCTGTTGTCACTGACAAAGATGGCAAGCAGATAGCTTATTTCAAGCGCCCGGTAGGCAGGTAAGCGCGACCAACACAGCACCCAGGTGGGCAGCAGGTGCGCCGCTGCCTCCAAAAATCCAGATGAAGGAGATGCCATGAAGAAAAGAGCGTCTATTTTGAGTTGGTTAATTTTCTGTCTGATTATGACAGCATGTGGTCCGACTGCTCCATTAACACCCACTACACAAGTTGCAGTACAACCAACTGCCACAGCCACCGAGAAACCCGCCGCTGTACCCGCAACCGAGACACCCATGCCTCAACCCACGCCGGCCCCAACAGTTGAGCCGGTCGCCGAAACCCCGCGTCTGCCCGACTTGGGCGGGCGGACGATAGCAGCGGTCACGGGCAATGACTATACGCCGCTCAACTTTGTTGATCCGCTGAGCGGCAAGGCGGTCGGGTGGGAATATGATGCCGTCAACGAAATCTGCCGCCGCCTCAACTGCGCCGTAGACTGGCAAGTCACCTCGTGGGATACCATGATCGCCGCCGTGCGCGAAAAGCAGTTCGACGTGGGCATGGATGGCATCACCATCACCGACGAGCGCAGACAGCAAGTGGACTTTTCTGACCCCTATATGACCTCTCAGCAATTCATGCTGGTGCGCGCCGATGAGAAACGCTTTGCCACTCCCCAAGACTTTGCCGCCAACGACAAGCTCCTCATCGGCTCTCAGACCGGCACCACCAACTTTTACGTGGCTGTTTATGAGGTCCTGGATGGCGACGAGTCTAACCCGCGCATCAAGCTCTTTGAAAACTTTGGCGTTGCCGTGCAAGCCCTCATCATCGGCGATGTCGACCTGGTCCTGATGGACGCCGCTTCCAGCCGGGGCTACATCGGCGCTAACCCCGACAAGCTCAAGCTCATCGGCGACCCCTTGGGCACCGAGCAGTTCGGCTTTATCTTTGCCCCCGGCTCTGATCTCGTCGCTCCCTTTAACGCCGCCATCGCGCAAATGCAGGCCGACGGCTACCTGGACTATTTGAATAGCCGTTGGTTTTACCTGACCGATCCCACAGTCGAGGACATTTATGACCAACTGCCCGATTTAGGCGGGCGGGCGATAGCGGCAGTCACAGGCAATGACTATACGCCGCTCAACTTTGTTGATCCGCTGAGCGGCAAAGCGGTCGGGTGGGAATATGACGCCGTCAACGAAATCTGCCGCCGCCTCAACTGCGCCGTAGACTGGCAAGTCACCTCGTGGGATACCATGATCGCCGCTGTGCGCGAAAAGCAGTTCGACGTGGGCATGGATGGCATCACCATCACCGATGAGCGCAGACAGCAAGTGGACTTTTCTGACCCCTATATGACCTCTCAGCAATTCATGCTGGTGCGCGCCGATGAGAACCGCTTTGCCACTCCCCAAGACTTTGCCGCCAACGACAAGCTCCTCATCGGCTCTCAGACCGGCACCACCAACTTTTACGTGGCCGTCTACGAGATCCTGGATGGCGACGAGTCTAACCCGCGCATCAAGCTCTTTGAAAACTTTGGCGCTGCCGTGCAGGCCCTCATCATCGGCGATGTCGACCTGGTCCTGATGGACGCCGCTTCCAGCCGTGGCTATATCGGCGCCAACCCCGACAAGCTCAAGATCATCGGCGACCCCTTGGGCGCCGAGCAGTTCGGCTTTATCTTTGCCCCCGGCTCCGATCTCGTCGCTCCCTTTAACGCCGCCATCAAAACAATGAGCCAAGATGGATTCCTGGAGCATCTGAACACCCGCTGGTTCTTTTTGTACGATCCAACGGCGAAATAACGCGCGCCGGCCGGTTTGCCCGGCCGGCGTTTTACTGTTTCTGCCTGGCCGCCCAAACCCGGCCAGAACAGGCTAGAGGAAAGCATGCTGGCGAGAACCAAGCCCAGGTCACATATCATTCCCGTCATGGATAGGCTGTCTCAATTGCCCTATTGGTTGCTGGCGGTTATCCTGGCAGCCGTTGCCTTGCTTTGGGGCATTGCCAACCGGGGAGACTATCGCATTATCTTTAGCGCCGTCAGCAAAGGCGTATGGACCACCATCTATGTCTCGTTGATTGCCTACACACTGGCAATGTTGCTGGGGCTTGTATTGAGCCTGATGCGCGTCTACACAAGCCGCCTGACCCAAGAGCTTTCCTCGCTCTACGTTGAAACCATTCGCGGCATCCCCATGCTGGTGATCCTCTATTACATCGCCTTTGTAGGCGCGCCGGCCCTGGTCAGCGCCCTCAATTGGCTCGGCCGCCCCTTGATCAACACGGGGATTGTGGCCGAGATCAATGTCCGCCACATTGATTTCACAATCCGCGCCATTTTGGCCCTGACCATCGGGTACAGCGCATTTATCTCGGAAATTTTTCGCGCGGGCATCACATCCATTGAAAAGGAGCAGATGGAGGCCGCCCAATCGGCGGGCGCGACCTACTGGCAAACGATGCGCTATATCATCCTTCCTCAGGCCGTGCGGAATGTCTTGCCGGCGCTGGGCAACGAGTTCATTGCAATGCTCAAAGACTCGGCCTTGGTCTCGGTGCTGGGAGTGCAAGACATTGCTCAATTGGGCAAAGTCTATTCGGCCTCTACCTTCAAATTCTTTGAGACCTACAATATCGTTGCCTTTCTTTACCTGGCGATGACAATGGGGCTGGCTCTGCTGGTGCGCTATCTGGAAAAGCGGCTAGATCTGTGACGAACACAATAGAGTTTATCGGAAATAACGCAGCCAACGTATCCCCATACGTTGGCGGACTGGCATGGGGATGCCCGCCCTGCTATTTCCGATAAGGTCTAATATTGATGCAGGTGGAATAATGCCCATTAAAGCCATTCTCTTTGACCTGGACGGCACGCTGCTCGACAGCGACATGAACACCTTCCTGCCGCATTACCTCGAGCGGCTGGGCGGGCGGATAGCTCACCTTTTACTGCCCGAACAGTTCATCGCCTGTTTGCTGCAGGCCACCCAGGCAATGGTGATAAATAACGGCCGCGCCACCAATGAACAGGTCTTTGCCAAAGCCTTTTACCCGCTCATTGGGCGGTCACGCGAGGAGATAGACCCCATCCTGGCTGATTTTTACACCAACGACTTTCCGCAACTGCGCCAGTATACCCATCGCAAGCCAGAAGCGCGCCAGGTGGTGCAAACAGCCTTTGACCTGGGCTATGACGTGGTCATCGCCACCAATCCGCTCTTTCCTGCCACCGCCATCGAGCAGCGAATGGAATGGGCCGGCATAGAGGGCTTGCCCTACAAGCTGGTCACCAGCTATGAAAACAGCCGCGCTTGCAAACCCAACCTGCTTTATTACCAGCACATTCTAGAAGCAATCCATCACCAGGCTCAAGATTGCCTGGTGGTAGGCAACGAGCCAATGGACATGGTCGCGGCTCAATTGGGCTGCGCCACGTTTCTCGTCACTGATCACAGTCCAGGGCTTGACCCTGCTATGCCAGAGCCAAGCTATCGTGGCACGCTGGCTGATTTGGGCGCGCTCATTACTCTAATGACTCCATTAGCCTAATGACCTCACCAGCCGAATCGCCCAAACATCCCTGCCGTTGATACTGCTGGAATAATTGCCCCCAGGCTGTATCTTGGCGCCAACGAGCGGCAATGCTTTTGTATTTTAGCGGCCAATAAAGGTAATCTTGCTCGATTTCCCCAATCAGCGTCGGGATGGCAACCAGGGGAGTCCGCAAAACCAATTTTTGGAATACACTCGTTGGGCCGTACCAGGCCAGCCAGGCCAAAAAACTGTGCGAGTTGTACCCTACTTTAAAATCCCAATTTTCTCCCGATATATCATCGCCTACCAGCTCAATCTCGCGTGGATCGCCTACGCCTAATCCATTCTCGTGGGCCAGGCGAATAAACTTTATGCCAAGCGGGTCAAATCCCATCAATTTGGCGGCCACCGCGTCAATGGCCACCTGGTCGGCAGAAGCCAAGATAATGTTCTTGACAATCGGCTGCACCATGCGCGGGCCGGCGCCATCCCCGGCGGTTGTGCCATCCATCGTGGCGAAAATGCCGGGGTGGATTTCTTTCTGGATAGCGAGCAAATCTACCAGTGTTTCATGAATCCAGCTATGGGTGTAATGCCTGTACTTGCTGAGCAGCCCGCCAAAGGCGTTTTTCATTGCCCCCGTGGTGGTGGTGTACATGTGCGTTTTGATCGTTGGCAGGTGAACAATATTCTTGCCGATGAAATAATCGGGAATAAGAATGCCTTCCGGGTAGATATGCTCCAGCGCCAGCATTTTTGTTTTGGGCCGAAAAGGCACCCACGTCATGTCTTTTTTGCGGAAATTATACAAGGCAGGAATGTTGTAATGCCGAAAAATCGGCACATAGCCATTCAGGTCTTCGCCCTTGAATGCGTTTGTAACCACAGTTTGGTTCTGCACGCACACCAAATCATCAATCCCCGCCTGGCGCAAGGCGCGGATTGTGCCTTCAAGCTGCCAGGGCGTGGTGTTGGTCCCGGGCATTGGGAAATGCCAGGTGATATTGTCTTTGAGAATTGTAGTGATATTGGACTGAAGGGCATTTGCGCCGCCAGCCAGGGCAAACAGGCGGGCATAGTCTTGAATGACCGTTTCGGGTCGCGTGTACAATGCGGCAACTAGCATCTTTTTTACCTTTCCGTTACAGACATCTACTTGTCAAAAAATCCATCAGCGTTGCGTGGAAAAAATCGGGATTGTCCAGGTTGGCCGCATGCTTGGCGTTGGGGATCACGACAAACTTGCAATCAGGCTCACGCTCGGCCCACACCGGCATAATCTTGCGAATGTTCCCCGTAGTATCCTTGTCGCCCACCATGAGCAGCAGCGGCTTGTTGATGGTGTAGCCTGGCTCATAATGCAGACAAGCAGAAGTGGCCATCATGATTTGGACAAATTCGCCCTTGCTCAAGCTCGCCACCGCGGGGCGCAATAACTCTTGCGACGCCTTTGATGTCGCCGTCACTGCCAGAGATTGATCCACCAGCAATTTGTGCGGGTAGAGTCTAAATATCGGTCCCGCGATGCTCAGGCCAAAAGCTTCCAGGGCCGAGAGCTTTTGGAAATTCCAGGTGCAATCTAAAAAGATCATGGCCTTGACCCGATTAGGATGATGGAACACCAATTCCTGATGCAGGTTTCCGCCCATCGAGTGGCCGACGAAAATCGCCCGCTCTACGCCAAGCTGGTCAAGCAGAGCCAGCAAATCATTCTCGGCTTCTCGTAGCGCAAAAGTGGCCGGGCGAGAAAGCCCGTGCCCGCGCACATCCCAGGCCAGCACGCGGAAATGCTCGCCGACGAGCGGCAGAGTGGCATCCCATTCGTGATGGTCAATCGTTGCGCCATGGGTAAAAACAACCAGCGGCGCAGCAGCCTGGCCGCCCACCCAGTAATGGAGAGTGCAATCCTGAACTTTGAACACCTCTTTAACCAGTTCCATAGTTACCTCATCTTTTGCGGTGAATGCGCCCATTATAAACCCATCGGGGGCATTATCAAAATCACGACCCAAGAAACAACAACGCCTGCTTGGCCTAGAGAACGCCTTGCAGTGGTATAATAGATAAAAGGTAAATCAAGCCAAAAGGGAGTAACGCGATGGACGTTTATGAATTACTGCAAGCCAAGCTCAATACCAATCCCTTTGGCGCACCCAAGCGCCAGGAATTCATTGAAATCCTGCAAATGCTTTTCACGCCCGAAGAAGCCGAGCTGGCGCTTCATCTGCCCTTTTCGCCTCAGCCGGTCAGCGAGATTGCACAAGCATTAAAGCGGCCCGAAGAAGACCTTGTCCGCCTCTGTGAAAGCATGGCCAATAAAACCCTGGTCTATAGCTACGAAACCCGGCACAACAAAAAAATGTACATGCTCTTTCCCACCGCGCCGGGGCTGTTCGAGTTTCCAATAATGAAAAACGCCGTCAGCCCTGGCTCGCTGCCTGGCATTGATTTTGAGCATTTGGCTAAACTATGGGACCAGTACCATAAAGATGGTTGGGGATTGGAAATGGCCAATTCGCCCACGCCGGGCGCGCGGGTCATCCCGGTGCAGCAGGCTATCCCGGCCACGCTCCATGTTTTTCCTTATGAAGAAGCGGCATATTATATCCGCACCAGCAAATATGTTGGGCTTTCGGATTGCCCCTGCCGCGTGTCGTGGAAGCGATGCGACAAGCCCATAGATGTGTGCATGCCGTTGGGCTATAGCGCCAAATACCTGGCGGACCGCGGAGCAGCCAAGCTCATCACTGTGGAAGAAGGAATTGCAGTTCTAGGGCGCGCCGAAGAGGCCGGGCTGGTTCACTGCGCCAGCAACACGCGCGACAAGATTGACTATATCTGCAATTGCTGCCCCTGCTGCTGCGGCATATTGGGAGCAATCACCCGGCTCAAAGGCGCAGTCTCACGGCCCGAATCCAATTTCTATTCCACCATCAACGCCAAAAACTGCACCGGCTGCGGCGTATGCATAGACCGCTGCCCGACAAAAGCCATCACAGTAGATGATGTGGCAGTGGTAGATCAAACGCTGTGCATCGGCTGCGGGTTGTGCGTTTCCGGCTGCGATTTTGAGGCCGCCGCGCTGGTGCGAAAGGAAACAAGCATCGAGCCTCCCGCCGACATCCGCGAGATGCTGAGTAGAATGGCAACAGAAAAGGGACGCGCAGAGGAATTTTTAGCCAACCTGACGGCTTCGTAACCCCTTCCCCCCCTTCCCTTTCCTGTTAGGAGAGGGAAGGGGAGGTTAGGTGGGGATGGGTGAGGTGAATAATCGCCTTGACAGATATACTCCTCGTCGGCGCAGAAGAGCTAGAAAACCTGGCCACGCGCTACCTGGCCGCCGTGCTCCGTCAGCACGGTTATTCGGTAGACCTGGCCGCTTTTAGCACAGTTGAGGAAATGGATACGGTGGTGTGGCAAGCCGAACTTGCCCAGCCGCGGATGATTGGCCTTTCGATCATCTTTCAATACCGCGCGCCGGAATTTATGCAACTGGCCGCGCGGCTGCGCCAGGCCCTGCCTCAGGCCCACATCACCGCCGGCGGGCACTTTGCCACCTTTGCTGCCCAAGAGATGTTAAAAGATTTCCCCGCCCTTGATTCGGTTGTGCGCGGCGAAGGCGAACAGACGCTGCTGGAACTGGCGCAAAAGCTAGATGCGCCCGAAAGCTGGGACAGCATCTTGGGGCTATCCTTCCGCCGCAATGACACGCCGACAGATAACCCGCCTCGCCCGCTGGTTGCCAGGCTAGATGCCCTGCCCTTTCCGGCGCGCGATACTCCGCCCAAACATCATTTTGGCATAGGCTATTCGCCTATTGTGGGCAGCCGGGGCTGCTACCGTGATTGCGCCTTTTGCAGCATCCACTCGTTCTATGCCGCCAGCGGGGGCAAACCGCAGCGCTTTCGCAGCGTGCCCAACCTGGTAGATGAAATGGAATCGCTGTACCATCAATTTGGCGTGCGCTTTTTTGTGTTCAATGACGATGAATGGTTTCCCCCCGGCAAGGCTCGCCACACGCGCATTGACCAGTTAGCCGCCGAGCTTGACAAGCGCGAGATTCAGGTGATTATGAGCATCAAGTGCCGCGCCGATGATGTGGAAGAAAAGCTGTTTCGCCGTTTGCTGGATATAGGCGTCGTGCGCGCTTACGTGGGCGTCGAATCGGGGTCTGACCACAGCCTGCAAACGCTGAACAAACACACCACCGCCGCGCAAAACCGCCACGCGCTAGAGGTGCTGCAACAAGTGGGCATGCTGGCCGATTTCGGCCTGATCTTTTTCGATCCTGACAGCACCGTTGAAGACGTTCGCGCCAACCTCGATTTCTTGCGCGCAATGGGCGGGCAGGGCCAAGCCCCCTTGAGCTTTGGGCGGATGGAAGTGTATGCCGGCACGCCCATCCTCAGCCGCTTGCAGCGCGAGGGACGGCTGACGGGCAATTACATGGCCTGGAATTATGTCATGGCCGACCCGCGAGTAGAGCTGCTGTGGCGGCTGATGATTACGGCCATGCGCCACCGCCAATACACTAACCGCGGATTATGCAAACAATGCTCGGTAGCTTATTACGAGTTGATGATGTACAAGCATCTCCACACCAGCCGTTACCAGCCGGCCCTGGGAGAAGCGTTGCGCCAAATCGTAGCCCGCGTGAACAACCATTCGTTGGGCATTTTTGAAGAGATGTTTGATTTTACGCTGCACGGCGACATTCACGACTCTGCCCAGGTCAACGACCGCGCCGCCGAGTGGGCCAGCCGCATCAACCTGTTCGACCTGGAAGTAGACCAAGAATTAGAAAATTGGAGAGGCCAGGTTGCGCACAAACTGGCGTAAAAGTCCGTAAGCGGGCATCCCCATGCCCGCCGCGTAAGGAGGAAATCATGGTACCGTGGAACAAGATGCCCAAGGACCTTCAAACCGCCATCATGGCAATGATTATCGCCTTTGGCGGCGCAAGCGCCAGTTGCCGCTGGGAGGGGCCGGTAGTGTGTGACCCCGCCCCGCCCCCCTCCACCACGCCAATGATTTGCGATCCCCCGCCGCCGCCCGCCACCATTACCGCTCCTACTCCAACCTCTCCCCCCATCATCTGCGATCCGGTGCCGCCGCCCCCCATCTCCACACCATCCCCAACCATACCAGGCGCGCGCTTTCAAATCCTAGAGCTTGTGCGACAAGTCAAACCCAAGTTACAAGGAGCAGAAGTAATGGGCACCCTCCTGGATGCCCAGGGCCAGCCGCTCGGCGAGGTGTTGGTGATTGCAAAAAGTTCTAGAATGGAATTTCAAGCGCTGACCGACGCCAATGGCGCATTCTTTATGCGGCTTGGCCAGTCGGGGACCTATCGGTTTATTGTAGAGGGCGACACAAGCGAAGGATTAAAAGTAATCGTCAAGGATCACGAAGTCATCACCATCGTCTTGCAGCAGATAGAGCCAGAATCGCAAGCGCCACTGCCACTGGCCGAGGTCCGCCTGGTAGACATTGTTTGGCAAGATGGCCTGACTTTTGCCGCCGAAACGCCCTGGGGCGACGCTCGCTATCGCTGGAGCGTGTCGGGCGGAACGTTGATTGAGGACCAAGGCCAGGTGACATGGCAGCCGCCCGCAGAGCCGGGACGTTACTTGCTGCAAGTGGTGGCCGATTGGGGGCAAACTGGCCTGGCGGTGGATGCGGCGGTGTTGATTGTCCGGCCAGATGGCAGCGTTATTTTTTCTTGATGTCTTGCTGATTGAAGACCTGACCCAGCAGCGATTGCCGGCTCGTTCGCTGGCGGCTGTCTTGCGGCAAGCCGGCCTGAATGTAAGGCTGGTTCATTTTGGCGGCAGCGATGACGATTCGGCAGGAATCGTCGCCCTGGCCCAACGTGAGCAGCCAGGCCTGATCGTCTTTTCGACCTTTTTTGCTCACTTGCTGGCCGAAAAACTAGCGATGGCAACCCGCCTGCGCCAGGCCGGTGTAGCCGCCCACCTGACGATGACAGGCCCCCTACCCACTTTTGCCTACGCCGACCTGTTGGCAGCCTGCCCCGCGCTCGATTCGGTGCTGCGCGGCGAGGCCGAAAATAGCGTGGCGCAACTGGCCGCAAGCATCAAGAACAAGCAAGATTGGCGCAATGTGCCCGGCCTGGCCGATCGTTCACTCAACATTGTCAATCCCCTGCCTCAACCTGCGCTCGGGCTTGACGACCTTCCTTTCCCAGTGAGAGACGACGGCCTATCCACTTTTGCCGGCGTAGGTTTTGCCACGGTCGAGAGCAGCCAGGGCTGTTACCACGCATGCACGATTTGCCTGCCAAGCGCGTTTTACAAAGCAAGCTCACCATCACCTTACAAACTGCGCAGTATCCCAAACCTGGTGGACGAAATCAGCGCCCTATACCAACAGGGAGCGCGGTTATTCTTGTTTGACGATGAGCAATTTCTCCCGCCATGCAAGGCGCGTGAGGAACGGGTCAAAACACTGGGAGACACACTAAGAGAGCGTGGGCTGAAAATTGCTTTTACGATCAAGTGCCGCGCAGATGACGTGCAAGAGGCGCTCTTTAGCCAACTAGAGGCAATGGGGCTGATTCGGGTCTATGTGGGCATAGAATCCGGCTGCCAGGCCACGCTCGACCTGTTGGGCAAGGGCGTCACGGTGGCTCAAAACGCCCAGGCGCTCGCCCTGCTTGACAAGCTGGGCCTCGTGGCCGATTTTGGCAACCTGCTTTTCCACCCGTGGAGCACGCTGGAAACCGTTGCGGCTGACATTAAATTTCTAGAGCAGGTTTTGCCCCACGTGTCCACCTTGTTTAGCTTTAGCGAGATCGAGTGTTACCCTGGCACGCCGCTGGGCGCGCGCTTGCAAGCCGCGGGACGCAATCAGGGCAATCCCTGGTCAATGGCCTATACCATCGCCGACCCGAAAGCAGAACTCCTTCGCCGGCTCAACCGCGTCGTGTTCAGGTTGAGGTATGCAGAAAACGGCGCGAACAATCTGGTCACCCAGGCGTGGTTCAAGACCTTGCTGCTACACCGGTTCCAGCCAGAGCAGTTTGACAAAGAAAAAGCCAATGCGCTCAAAGAGAGCGTGATTGGCTTGAACCGGGAATCGCTGGCCGTCTGGCAGGAAATGCTGGCATTTGTTAGCGATAGCGCCAATCTTTACAATACCAGCCGCGTCAACGAACACGCCTCAGACTGGGCAAGGCGCATTCGGATGTTTGATATGGGGGCATTTCAAAGAAACCATGTTTTTTAAAAAAACCTGGTTTCTTGATCGTATTTTTAGCGCAGCACCGCGCCCAAGCGCCTGGCCCCCTCTTGTAATTCATCCAGCGACACAAACGTAAACGCCAGGCGGCAATGCCGCTCTCCTCCGCCGCCCACGCAAAAGCGCGCTCCCGGCACAAAGGAAACGCCGCCTGCCTCGGCCAGCGGCAACAACTTGGCGCTATCTACTCCCGGCGGCAAGCGCAGCCACACAAAAAAGCCGCCGCCCGGCCTGATCCAGCCGCACTCTGCGGGCATGTGCTTGGCTAGAGCCTCTAGCAGCACATCCCGCCGCTGCCGGTAAGCTGCGCGCAGGGCCTCTACCTGCTTATCCAGCAAGCCTAACTCGATATAGGCCGCCGCCACATGGGCGGTAAAGTGATTGACCCCGCCGCCGCTATCGAGCAGCCCGCTGCTGGCGCACCGCCGGATGATCTCTGGCGCGGCCAACATCCAGCCCAGGCGCAACCCTGGCGCTAATACTTTGGAAAAAGACCCCAAACGTATCACCGGCCCAGCAGTCAACAAATTGTAGAGCGAAGGCGGCGGGGGTGCATCGTACCACAGCTCGTGATACACATCATCTTCTATCACCGTTAGTCCTTGGCGTTGAGCCAATGCAATCAGCGCGTTGCGCCGCTCGATGGTCAGCGTAACGCCATTGGGATTATTAAAGGTCGGAACAAAATATAGCCAGCGCGCGTTTCGCCCCCGCCGCCGAACAGAGGCCAACACGTCTTCCAACGCCTCTATTTGCAGCCCGTCCTCGTCGCTGGGCACCGGCGCAAATTCCAGCCCGTGGTCGCGCATTACACGCAGCGCCAGGTGATAAGTAGGCGCTTGCACCAAGACCACGTCGCCCGGTTGGGTCAGCAGCGTGCACAGCATGTCCAACGCCTGCGATACGCCCCCTGTGATCATCATCTGTTCGGCAGGGGCATTCACGCCCTCGATGCGCCCCAGCCTGGCGCATAACTGCTTAATCAGGCAGCCCGGCCCTTGCTCTGCGCCGTAGCACAGTGGCGCTGCTCCATCGCGCTCTAACGCAGCCCGGCTGGCTTGTATCAAGCCTTCCACGGGCAACAATGCAAGATCGGGATGCCCCCAGCTAAATTCGACCATATTGGGGCGCAGGAAGTGTTGAACATCTGGCAACGGCATTTTCACACCACCTCAACGACCAACGTCGTCATATCGTCGTATTGGTCTGCACTGCCCCGGTAGGCCGCCAGATGAGCAAAGGTCTCGGCGCACAATTCGTCCGCCGATAAATGGGCATGGGCTTGCAGCCATGCCGTCAAGCGCCCCAGGCCATAGCTTTTACCATCGGAAGCCAGCACATCAATCAAGCCATCCGTGTATAAAACCAGCTTGTCGCCGGGAGCCAGGCTGATGTGCTCCTCGGACAAACGCAAGTTTTCCATATCCAACAAGCCCAGCAGCGTGCCTTCGCCCCCTAGCGGCAGCGCAGCGCCGCCGCGTAGCAACAGCGGGCGGTCGTGCCCGGCCCGCACATAGGTCAGCCGCCGCGTTGTTGCATCTATCACGCCATAAAACACGGTGGCAAACATGCTCGATTCGCCCAATTCCAACAGCAGGCGATGCACATTGGTCAACACAACGCGGGGCGAGCGCTCTCGGCGAGCCTCGGCCAGCAGCAAGCTGCGCGTGAGCGCCATGAACAAGGCCGCCGGCATGCCCTTGTCTGAAATATCGGCAATGACCACCCCAAAGCAATCGGCATCCAGCAGCAGCACGTCATAAAAATCGCCGCCCACCTGGCGGGCCGGGTCGCAGCGCGCGGCAAAGGCATAGCCCGGCACCATTGGAAAGATGCGCGGCAACAAACGCTGCTGCACTTGCCGGGCCAGCTCTAGCTCGTGCTCCAATCGCTCTTTTTTGACCAACTCTACCTGGGCTGCTTCAAGCTGAACAATCTTTTCTTGCAGCGCGTCAATCAGCCCGGCGCGTTGAATGGCCACGGCGGCCTGGTCTGCAAAGACCTGCAACAAAGCCACGTCGCCCGGCGTAAAGCTGGCCTTTTGAGTAGAGTGCACCATCATCAATCCCACCACCTCTTGCTGGGCCAGCAAGGGCACTCGCATACCGGCGCGCGGCGGAATGCCGCCCAGGTTCAAATGGGCCAGCGGCACACCAGGGGGCAGGTCACGAAAGGGCGTGGGCTTGTCGGAGGCCACTGCCCCATCGGCAATCATTGCCACTCCGGCGGTCATCACTTCAGCCGCGTCCAGGTGTTGGTTCACCAGCTCAGTGCTCCAGCCATTGACCGCCAGCACCTGGGCTGTTCCATCGGGGCGCAAAAAGTACAATATGGCCCGGTCGGCTCCGCACAAGTTTTGCGTGCGGCGGCAAACGCGCGCGGCCAGGTCGGCCAGCCCCGCTGAGGTGACCAGCGAGTGACTGATGTCTTGGAGCGAGATGAGCGCCTCGGTGCGCTGTTGCATCACCACGCTGGCGGCTTCTAGTTGAGCCAGCTTGTGCTTTAGCTCCACGTTCGATTCGGCCAGGGCGCGCTCGCTGGAGGTAAAAAGATGATAGGTGCGGCGGAGTTGATCCGCTTCCAAGCCAAACACGTCATCCAGCGGCACATATCCCAGCGCGGCCAATTGCAAAAGATACTCGCTCAGGGACAATTGGCTAGGCGTGCTCAACAGCCGGGTGGGGTCATCGCCTGCGCGCAAGATATCAAAAACCGCCACATCGCCTTCTCGACCAGTATAGTTGCAACTAGCGCATCCCACTGCTCGAAAGTAGCTTGCCTCGTCCGGCGCATTGGGGTAACGGCAGCGCAATTCGGCCAGTTGCGCTGGGGTGGGCGGATCGGGCTGCTTGCACTTGGGGCACAGGGCGGCCAAACGCTGCACGGTGACGATCCACCTGAGGCTATCTAGCAAGCCGCGCGGCACACCCAGATCAAGCAAGTGCCGAGCGACCCCCACGCCATTAAAGACCGTGTCGAGCTGCGCCAGCGCCAACACTCCCTCTTGGGCAGCCCGTAGCGCCGCCGGGGCAGTTTCGGCATCCAGGCGATCTATCACCAGCAGCGGCGGGCGGCGCTGGGTGGCGTGCTCAATCCACCCGGCGTAGGAACGCGGCGGCCCCACCATCACCCACTCGACCTGGCGATAAAGCTGGCGTGGAATTCGGATGGACTCTTTGGTCTCGGCGACGATGAGGGCCTGGGCCGGAGCGCGCCCGCGCCGCCCTGCTGTTGGGAGCGCAGGCTGTGCCGCCAGGAACTGGCGCAACAAGATGCGAAATATAGTCGCCCGGCCGCTGGGCAAAAAACCGGCCGCGCTTGCCTGCGCCGTCAACGAATCTAGCCCGGCAACGATCACCAAGCCCGATTTACCCGCCGCCAGTTGCTCAAACAGCGCATCAACTTGGGGCAGGTGGAAAAAGTCTTTCAGATCAAGCATAAGGGAGGAAAACTATTGCCCCTCGACCATGACGGCAAACACTATAAAGCCAATGTAGGCAATCACTGCCAGACCGAGCAAAAGCAGCACGGCTGCGCCGATCCCAATGCCGATCCACGACCACGTGCGAGTGCGTTGCTCGTCCACCGAATCACGCGCTGCCAAGAGGCCGATTGCGCCCAGCACCAGCGGCAAAAACGGCAGGCAGTAAAAGCCCATATTGCACGTGCCGCACATAAAGAGCATCAAGATGCCGCTGGCCAGCGCGCCCATCGAAGCGAGATCGTAGGTGTTTCCCATAAAGGTCACCTGGGGCGATTCGGGGCGCAAGTCTATAGGTTCGGGACTGTCGCCAAACAATTGATCTGCTCGCTTAAAAGTATCTTGTTCCATACCACCTCCTACATTCGCTATTATTGTTTAACCACAGAGGCACGGAGCACACGGAGAAAACTCTTTGTACTCGGCGTCCCTATTACCTCATTTTCATCTTCAGATAAACTCTAATATTCACAAGCTACACCAAAGCCAATGCCTGTTCCAAATCGGCCAGGATGTCATTATTGCCCAATCCTTTCGATCCGAAAATGCGCTTCCAACTGCGCCAGGTTAACCCCGCGCAGCGCCAGCGGCAGGCCGCTATCTAGCGGCAAATCGGCCGGCAAATGCACCGGGACATCTAGCCCTAATTCTGGGATGAGGACCTTGCCGGTCTGGCCGCGCTTGTCCACCAAAATGCCCTGGCCACGCCAGTGGGGATGGCGCAAGAGATAAACCAGCGTCCAGTGCCGGCTAGAAAGCACTTCTACCTGGCGCACGCTGCCCAGCACCGATTCGGCAGCGCCAATTCGCTCTAGGATTTGAGGCATATCCAACAACCCACTGCCGCGCAGGTGCGCTCGCAATTGCTGGTGCGCCACCAGGTCCAGGTAGCGCCGCAGCGGGCTGGTGACCTGAACATAGGCCACCAGCCCCAACCCGGCGTGTGGCGCGGGGACATTGCGGTACTGGCTGCGTTTGAGCGCGCGCCGCAGCGCGTACATGTCAGACAACTTGTCAACGCCAAGGTCTATGCGCTCATTGGGCGGCTCTTGGGTGGCAAACGGCAGCGGAATGTTTTGTTGGCCGGCCAGGCGCGCCGCCGCCTCGCCGGTCATGATCATGGCTTCTTCTACCAGGCTGCGGCTCTTGAGCGGCTGTACAAGCTGCAAGATAACCTGCCCATCTTTCACCCGCACCTTGACCTCGGGCAGCTCGATGCCAATCGCCCCATTGGCTCGCCGCTGCGCCAGGTGCGCTTGCCCCTGCGCGTACAGACTCTTGAACGGCTCTTGTTCAAGCTGCGCTTCCACCTGTTCATAGGTCAATCGCGTAACGCGCACCCAACTTGGCACAACTTGCAGCCCGCCAATCTGCCCGGTAGGGCCAACCTCCAGCCTGAACGAAAGCGCGGGAGAAATTTCTTGCAGCCCCAGGCCCAGGCGCTCGACAGCGCCCCTGGGAAGCATTGGCACGATCTCTTCAGGCATGTAAAGGCTAGAGGCGCGCGCACGCGCCTCTAGGTCAAGCTCAGTGCCGGGGTTAATCAAGCTGGCCACATCGGCCACATGCACCCACAAATAGCCATCTTGCAAGCTCACGGCGTCGTCGGGGGTTTCGGTGCCCTCGTCATCAATGGCAAAAGCCGGCAGATGGGTCAGGTCAACCCGTTCCTCACTGGGCAAATCGGGCACAGCCACCGCAGGCGGCGCGCTGACCAGGTCGAAACGCCGTGGATAAGGGTTGATGCTTTCATCCCAATATCCCAATTCCAGCAGCAAGGCGTGAGCATTTTCCGGCGTCTCGTCGCGGTTGAGCGCGCGCATGACGCGGCTTTTGGCGCTATGTCCCAACGCCAGTTCTTCAACATCTCTGAGCAGGCGCTCTTCGCCGGCCGCCAGTTGCCCGGCGCGAGCATGCTCTAAAAAAGATTGCCATACTTGCGCTTCGGCGGCGGCGGCCTGACGAGCGGCTTGCGCCTGCGCCACCTCTTTTGCCGAGCAAGCAATCACGCAATCTGGCGCGCCTCGAAAATAAAGGCCATCGGCCACCAACTGCCAGCTTGCCCAAGCCGTGGCCGGGGTATAACGCTCGTAGACCAATTCGGCCAATTCGGCCAAAGTGGTCTGGCTGCCGGCCAAAATTTCCCAGGCGGCCTGCACCTCGCCAGATTGAGCTTGCAGCTCGCCCAGGCTTTTCATCGGGCCGGGATGCAGCAGCAGCATGTCTTTGGGGCGCACCCAAAGCGTGTCACCCGACTCGGTTTCAAGTTCTAGCTTGTCACCCACCTGCCGGATGCGCGCGGGGCGATGCTTGTAGAGAACCAGGCTGCCTGTAGCAAAGTGACTATTCATCAGGTATAGACTTTCCCGTTTGGGCGTTTTTTCGCCCAAAGCATCGGATTTCCAACAAGACACAATTTGTGGTATAAGAGTCTTAGCATCCGCGGAGCATGTCCGAGATTATGGATGCTGAGGCAAATCTATGAACGCAAAACGT
>JBGSMF010000457.1:0-3940 GCA_041740315.1 Thermoflexales bacterium | reverse complement strand
CGAAATAGCGAGTGGTGGGTGAGTGGAATCGCCGTTCACAACGCCGGCCTCGACAGCGTGAATGTCACGGCTACCTACGAGGGGCAAAGCAGCCTGCCTGCCCGAAGCGTTTCCCCGAATTATGCCCTCGCCTATGATACCGTTACAGATGGGTTGCCGGAGGGGTATTACGGCTCATTTCATCTGGACCGTGACAATGCCCAGCCATTGGATGTGTATGTGGCATTGAATCGGCAGGGCGCCGAAGGAGATACGTCGGCCGCTTATACACCGCTCCCGATGCTCAACGAGAGCCTGGTTAGCGGGGAGGCTGCTTTTGCCAACGAGTATCTTTACTTTTCGCTTGTTCCGGTTTCAGCCACCCTTGGGGCCAATAGCCGCCTTTGGAACACCACGCTGGCGCTCGAAAACGTGAGCGCGAGTAGCGTCAATGCTTGTGTGTATTTCTATGATCAGTTTGGCAACCAGGCAAGCGGCCCTGTGCTTCTCACCTTAGCGCCGCGCGTCTCCACGGTGCTCTCGAACACCCTGCCCGGCCAGGTTGGGTTGTACTCTGCGGTGGTCCAAGCGGATGGCAAGGTGTCTGGCATTGCTATCCTGGAGCACGAGCAATCAACGAACAACCCGCCCAACACGCCGGCCAATCCCTCGCCGGCAAATGGCGCTGCGGGCGTGAGCGTCAGTGCCGCCCTGGGCTGGAGCGGCGGCGACCCCGATGCCGGCGACACGGTGACCTATGACGTTTACCTGGGCGCGGCCAACCCGCCGCCGCTATACCAAAGCGGCCATACCACCACCACCTTTGCCCCGCTCCTCAACCCTGGCGTGACGTACTATTGGGAAATCGTCGCCACAGATAATCACGAGGCTAGCACAGAGGGGCCGGTCTGGTCGTTCACCACCGCCAGCAACAGCGCGCCCAACACGCCGTCTAATCCTTCGCCATCTCACCAGGCCACCAGCGTGAGCCTTACTCCCGCGTTCAGTTGGAGCGGCGGCGATCCCGATGGAGACCCGGTGCACTATGCCGTGTATGGCGGCGAGTTTAGCTGGGTGACCAGCACCTTGTGGCACAGCGGCACCGTCGCCTCGTTCACGCCCGGCTTTTCGTTCAAGCCCAACACCAAATATATCTGGTCCGTCCACGCCAACGATAACAAGGGCGACGTCACGGTGGGGCCGGTGTGGGAATTTACCACAGGGGCGGGCTATTCGCACTTTGTGTATTTACCGGCAGTGGTGAAATAACTCTTGCCGGAAAGTTTAACATTCGTAAAATCAGAAAGGAGAAACCAGAATGAAAAAAAGCTTGTTCAATCTATTGGCAGTTGTTGGAATTCTAGTTATTGTTGTAGGCAGCGTTATGGCGGCCCAAGTTCGGGCGCAAGAGCTGACCCCCTTCCAAACCTCCCCCTGGCAGGGGGAGGGCAAGGTGGGGGTTCTCAGCCCTCAGGCCGGTGTGAGCACTGCGTTTACTTATCAGGGGCGGCTCACAAATAGCAGCAGCGGCGATCCTATCGCTGGGCCGTGCGATTTCCAGTTCAGCTTGTGGGACAGCGGCCTCACCGGCAGCCAGGTGGGCAGCACGCAGACAAATACCAATGTGAGCCTGGATAGTGGCTACTTTGGAGTGGCGCTGGATTTTGGCTCGGCAGCTTTTGCGGGTGAGGCGCGTTACCTGCAAATTGCAGTGCAGTGCCCAGCAGGCAGCGGCGGTTACACCCCCCTCGACGGGCGAGTGGAGCTGACTGCCGCGCCCTATGCGCACAGCTTGCGCCCGGGGGCTTTGATCCAGGGCAGCGTTGCGCCAGGCTCTATTGTAAAAGTGCAAAATACCGCTACGGGCATGATAGCCGGTAACGGGCTTGGGGGTGTGTCTGCTAATGGCACTGGCGTCTATGGCGAAAGCCAAAGCAGCACCGGCATAGGCGTGGAAGGCAAAGCAGCCTCTACCGGCAAGGGCGTGCGCGGCGAGAGCTTTTCTGGCTATGGCGTCTATGGCGAGGCCACCGGCGACAGCGGGGTTATTTATGGCGTGTATGGAACAACCGCCTCTCCAACCGGCCACGGCGTCTTTGGCACCAGCCCTAGTAACAGTTTCTTGTATGCCGGTGTCACCGGAGCCAATACTGGTGGTGGCGCCGGAGCAGGCGTGTATGGCTATAGCGTCGGGGGTTATGGCGTGCATGGCCGCGCTACAAGCGGCACAGGCATTTATGGCACCGGATCCGCCACAGGCACCGTCGGCATCGCCGCCGACAGCAGCGGTAGCACTGTTGGCGTCTACGGTCAGGCTGTTTCGCCTTCGGGCAAGGGCGTGTACGGCGAAGGCGGCTATTATGGCGTGCAGGGCCGGGGTATGGATAACAGCGGCACCAGTTATGGCGTCTATGGTTACACCGAAAGTAGCGCCATCGGCAGCTATGGCGGATACTTTCGCAACACCAACAATGTCGGCCTATACGCCGAAGGCCAGGACGCAGGCTCTCGAACGGCGGGCGACGTGCGCCTGGCCGGCAACTGGGGTGTGATAGCTGCCGACCAATACAGCAACAGCAGTATGTCCCTGGTGAGCAACGACGACGCCCAGGTCTACCTGGATAACGACGACAACGATGCGGTGTCCTGCTTCTCGATCTTTGACCCCGGCGACAGCTCCATCGTCCCTATTTGGGAGATATGCCACAGCGCCATGGCCTCGTCCAGTGTCCCGGCCACTACTGTCAACACCTCCAACGCCGGCACGCGCAAGCTCTATGGCCTATCAAGCCCACAGGTGTGGATTGAGGACTTGGGTTCTGGCAAGCTGGAAAACGGCGCGGCCATCATCACTATCGAATCTGTCTTTGCCCAAATCGTCAACCTTGATGACTATCATGTCTTTCTCACACCCTTGGGCGACTGCAATGGCCTATACGTCACCGCCAAAAGCCCCACCTCTTTTGAGGTGCGCGAGTTGGGCGGCGGCACATCTGGCGTGGCTTTTGACTATCGCATCGTTGCCAGGCAATTAGGCCACGAGGATGTGCGCCTGGAACCGGCACAGCGATAAAACACCTTGCTAACAGCAACGAGGAGTTTCTCATGAAAAACAAACATAGAATCTCATTTCTGGCCTTGTCACTGGCGGTGACGCTGCTCCTGGCAAGCACAGCCTGGGCCCAGACCGGCGGCGGCTATGACCTGACATGGTGGACGGTAGATGGCGGCGGGGGGCCGGCCAGCGGCGGCAGCTATGCGTTGATGGGCACTGTTGGCCAACCAGATGCCGGCTCTGCCCTCACTGGCGGTGGGTACACCCTGGTAGGCGGCTTTTGGCCCGGCGCCAGCAGTGGGGGCGTTTCTTCCCCATACAACATCTATCTGCCGCTTATCCTCAGGTAAGCGCAAGTCTTTGCCCTTGCGAAGGTTAGGCGACCCTAGTTCGCACCCCTTCGCAAGGGCCTATGTGCAGCACAAGGAGTGTACAATGAAAGCAAACCGTTTTTTCCACTTGCTATTTCTGGCGATTGCCTTGTCCAGCTTGCTGGTGAGCAGCTGGGTGACAAGCCCGCTAGGCGGGCCGACGCTGGCGCAAGAATCTGACGTGATGGGCGCACAACCGGTGACCAACAAAGACCTGATCCGCAACGGCGGTTTTGATTACGACAAGGCCGGTTGGGTCACCAATCCCATCGGCACCCACGTGGGCGATGGCTACGGCGCAAATGGCGTCGGGTACGGCATGCAAATCTGGCCCGAGTTCAGTAATAACCTTGGCTATATCAGGCAGGAACTCTATTTGCCCACCCAAACCTCGTCCGCCGCGCTGTCATTGGACTATGCCTTTTTGCCGCAAGCGGGCGCCACTTTTGGGTATTTCGGCGCCTGGATCATCACCGATACCGGCGTCATCGCCCCGCTCTTGTACGTGACAACCTATCCAGGCCCAACCTGGCAA
>JBGSMF010000456.1:0-1987 GCA_041740315.1 Thermoflexales bacterium | reverse complement strand
CAGGTATTATACTCCTCCCGGAGCACATTGTGCATTTCGTCCGAGTTGGATGAAATGCACTAGTGCTAGACGGCTGTTGTGACCAACCTCGAAACAAATGGCTGAGACAAACTCACAAGTTATTTTTTTACAAATACTAAGGGCCTCGATGAGGGCGGCGGGCTTGGTGAGATCGGCGTCCAAGACCTGCTGGCCGTTTTGCCAGATAATGGCGCGCTCGGGCGCTTGAAAGAGAATGTTTTGCTTGGGGTAGCCGGCCTGGAATTTCTTTTTTATTTCCACGTCCAGCTTGTCGGCGCTGTCTTTGGCCTCCCAAACGCCGTGCACCAGCTTGAACGAATCTACCAGCGCGCCATCCAAGCGGATCGAGTGATTGTTCAGCTTGTAGCGATATTCCTCCACCATCGTCAGGCCGAACTGCTGGGCGCAGTAACACAGCAATTTGAAAAAGGCGGTTGACACGTTGCCTTCGGAAAAGAGGCTGAGCTGGGTCAGGTGCTCCAGTTCGGCATAATAAGCCTGGACAATTTTTTGGGTTGGTTTTAGCCGCAGCGCGCTCATGGCGTTTGTCCTGTCATGTTCTTTTGAGCCAACGTACACCCTGGACTGCCCGTCCAGGGCAGGCTTGCACCTGCGCTGCGCTTGGCCCATTCGGGAGTGCAGCCTGCCTGGCGCAGACAGGGTGTGGGGATACGTTGGCTACGTTATTTCCGGTAAATTCTAATGTCCATTATATGCCGGTTGCAAAAAAAGAAAAAGCGCAAGGTGGCCCTTGCGCTTTGCCGTCAATCTCGCGTCAGGCGGCGGTAGCGGATGCGGTGGGGAGTATCAGCCGCAGCGCCCAGGCGGCGGCGGCGATCTGCCTCGTACTGGGTGAAATCACCCTCAAACCACCTCACCTGGCTATCGCCCTCAAAGGCCAGCACGTGCGTGGCTACCCGGTCAAGGAACCAGCGGTCGTGGCTGACCAAGACGGCGCAGCCGGCAAAAGCCTGCAGCGCCTCTTCCAAAGCTCGCAGCGTGTTCACATCCAGGTCGTTGGTCGGCTCGTCCAGCAGCAGCACGTTAGCGCCTTGCCGCAGCATCTTGGCCAGGTGAACGCGGTTGCGCTCGCCGACCGAAAGCGCCCCCACCTTTTTTTGCTGGTCAGAGCCAAGAAAGTTAAAGCTGGCCACATACGCCCTGGAATTGACGGCGCGCTTGCCCAGCGTGAGGGTTTCTTGGCCGCTGCTGATTTCTTCCCACACCGTCTTGTCGTTATCCAGCGTGTCGCGGCTCTGGTCTACATAGCCCAGCGTCACCGTTCCGCCAATTCTGAACGCGCCCGCATCGGGCTGCTCTGCGCCAATGATCATTTTGAGCAGAGTGGTTTTGCCCGCGCCGTTGGGGCCTATAACGCCCACAATCCCGCCGGGCGGCAGCTTGAAGGTGAGACCCTCAAACAAGACCTTGTCGCCATACGCTTTAGAGACGCCCTCACAATCCACCACCACGTTGCCCAGGCGCGGGCCGGGCGGGATATAGATTTCCAGCTCTTCACGGCGCTGCTCGTATTCCTGGCTGAGCAAGTCGTTATAGGCCGTGATGCGCGCCTTGCCTTTGGCCTGGCGCGCCCTGGGCGAAGCGTGAATCCATTCCAGCTCGCGCGCCAGCGTTTGCTGCCGCTTGAGTTCTGTGCTTTCTTCGCGCGCCAGCCGCTCCTGCTTTTGCTCCAGCCACGAGGAATAATTGCCCCTCCACGGGATGCCATAGCCGCGATCCAGCTCCAAAATCCAGCCGGCCACGTTATCTAAAAAGTAGCGGTCGTGCGTCACGGCGATGACGGTGCCCTTGTACTGCTGCAAGTGCCCTTCCAGCCACTGGACCGATTCGGCGTCGAGGTGATTGGTCGGCTCATCCAGCAGCAAGATATCCGGCTCGGTCAGCAGCAGGCGGCACAGCGCCACCCGCCGCCGCTCGCCGCCCGAAAGCGTCGCCACGGATGTAT
>JBGSMF010000455.1:0-3678 GCA_041740315.1 Thermoflexales bacterium | reverse complement strand
ATCGAGGCCATCCGCGCGGGGCGCAAAAAGCCTGGTTTGCAAGCCCAACACCTGACAGCCGCGCGCGCGGCGGCAGCGCTGTGCAATGCCGCTGTGCGCGGCGATGCGCTTGGCTCGATGATGCTAGAGTTTGTGCCAGGCGGCCCTGCGCAGGCTGGCCGTTACAGTTTTGATGTGGCCCAGGCCCGCCATGGCAGCAGCGCGGGCGCGGCGACACTGGTCTTTCAAACAGTGTTTTTGCCGCTGGCAGCGAGCGGAGGCGCTAGCCATTTGCTTATCAAGGGAGGAACCCATGTGCCGTGGAGCCCGCCTTTTCATTACCTCAAGCACGTTTTTTTGCCCGCGGTCTGGCATTTGGGGCTGCGGGCCGAGCTTGGGCTGGGGCGTTATGGCTGGTATCCGGCCGGCGGGGGAGAGATTGAAATTCAAATTCAAGCCTCCAATCTCCAATCTCCAAGTGTTCACCTTCAACTCACCGAACGGGGGGAACTGAAAAGAATATGGGGCCTGGCGGCTGTATCTAACCTGCCCAGCCACATTGCGCAGCGCATGGCCAACCGGGCCGTCAACTTGTTGACCACAGCCGGCATCAAGCCGGTCAAGGTTACAGCAGAGCACGTCGAGGCTACCGGGCCGGGCGTGGGCATTTTTATGTTTGCCGAGTATCAACACATTAATGTTGGCTTTTGCGCTTATGGGCGCAAAGGGTTGCCGGCAGAACAAGTAGCTGAAGAAGCTTGCCAAGACTTGATGGGCTATCACCATGCCGGCGCAGCCGCCGACCCGCACCTGGCCGATCAACTGGTGCTGCCTGCGGCGCTCCTTGCCGGCTCGGCGCGTTGGACTACCAGCCGGGTAACGCAGCACTTGCTCACCAATGTTTGGTTGGCCCGGCAATTTATTGATCGCCAGATAGAGGTGATAGGCGAAGAAGGACAAGTTGGGCAAGTTGTGATAGAATGAGCAAGAGACACAATGTTTGAAATCGTCTTTCTTGGCACTTCTGCCTCAGCGCCATCTGTCCACCGGGGGCTTTCGGCCCAGGTGGTACTATATCGCCAGTATCGTTTTTTAGTTGATTGTGGCGAAGGCACCCAGCGTCAATTGTTAAAGAGCGGGCTGGGGTTCAAGCGATTGGATCGCATCTTGCTGACGCACGGCCACCTGGACCACATCTTGGGGCTGGCGGGGCTGCTCAGCACTTTTATGCGGTGGGAGACGATTGAAAAGATGGATGTCTATGGCGGGCGCAGCGCGCTAGACCGCGTGTACGATTTGCTGTACCGCGTTGTGCTGCGCGGCGTCAAGCCACCCCTGCCGTTGAGTTTTACGGAAATCAAAGGGGGCCTGCTGATGCAAGATGATTCGTTTCAATTGTCGGCATTTCCGGTGACGCATCGCGGGGCTAGCGGCTGCTTTGGATTTTTGTTTAAGGAAAAGTCGCGCCGGCCCTTTTTGGATGACAAGGCCGAGGCGTTGGGCGTGCCGCGCGGCCCGGAACGCAAGCGGCTGGTGAGTGGCCAGGCCATTTCGCTGGCCGATGGGCGTGTGATCAACCCCGACGATGTGCTGGGGGCGGAAATCAGCGGAGTCACTTTGGCGGTGGTGGGTGATGCCGGGCGCACAGAGGACATGTTGCCCTATGTGCAAGATGTAGATACTTTGGTCATCGAGGCCACCTATCTGAACCTGGAAGCAGAAATGGCGGTTGAATATGGGCACCTTACGGCTGCCCAGGCGGCCCAATTGGCCCAACAGGCGAATGTAAAGTATCTCATTCTCAACCACGTTTCGCGGCGTTACCACGAGCGAGATATTTTGGCCGAAGCGCAGGCTATTTTTCCCAACGTGTCCGTTGCGCGCGATTTTGACCGGTACATGGTGACCAGAGAAGGGGCAAAACCTGTTCCACCTGGCGCTAGAGATAGTTTTGACAAGAGCGAGGAGGCAAGCGATGTCAGTACGTAAAGCAAGTGTATTAGAGTTAGCCACGGCTGCTTATGATCTGGATGCGGGTGTGATGCGCGGGCGATTGTCTCGCCTGTCGGACGGCAGGTGGGCAATTGATGGCAGAGATGTGAGCGAGTGGCTGACACGCTATGAGAGCCAGGAAATTATTCTCATTGCCGCCTCGCTAGATGATTCGCGCGATGTGCCCAACCGCACCTGTCCCCGCTGCGGGCGCGATTACCAGGGAGCCTATTGCCCCCATTGCCACGAAGCGCGCATGAGGTTGCGGGGAAGCTAGCGGTGGAATGTGAACTAGACAAGTGAGATTTGCGCCTGGCAAGCGAAAAAGCGGCCCGCTCAACTAGAGCCGGCCGCTTTTTATTTTGGCAAGTTTCCTACACCACTGCGAAAGCTTTGCTTTCTTGTTGGCTTGTCCTAACAAACGTATGGTAAAATGAGCGTGTCTGGCAACCCTAGCAGGAGGTTTCAATGGATATTTTTGTGTCAACTCTTGGCATGTATTTGATTCAGTTGCCTGTGCTCATTGTGTGGCTGGTGGGCGGTGTGCTGGCCTTGGTTCATTGGCGGCGGCATCCCAGGGTGTCGCTATTGGCGCTGATTGCTTTGGGTGTGTTCTTTATTCAAATGCTGGTGGGCACCTATCTAAGCATATGGCTGCCCATGACGCTTGTGAGGCAAGGCATGAGCGCGGCCCAAATGGGGTTGATCATGATGGCGCGCGGTGTGGTGCAGTCGCTCGTCAGCGCCGTGGCGTGGGCGCTGTTGATTGCGGCTGTCTTTGGCTGGCGCAGCAAGCAAGACGGAGCGGCGCAGGAACATGCCTGACCTGAGGACTGCCCTTGCATCTCTGCGCCGCCGTCCTCGTGTGGGGTTGGCGCTGGGCGGTGGTGGCGCGCGTGGCTTTGCCCATGTGGGTGTGGTCAAGGTGTTGCACCGCGAAGGTGTTCCGGTGGATATGCTGGCCGGCACGAGCATGGGGGGTGTGGTGGCGGCAGGCTATGCAGCCGGGCTGGCCCCGCTTGATCTGGAGCGGGAGGCCCTGGGCTTTGCCCATACTCGAACCATCCTGCGCTTGCTGGATTGGGCCAGGCCTGAAGATGGTGGCCTGGTGCGCGGCGACCGCCTACTCGCCTTTCTTGAGAAGTATGTGCAGCGGCGCGCCTTTGCCGATCTTGGAATCCCCTTGGCACTGGTAACCGTTGATCTAAACAGCGGACAAGAAATAGTCCTGCGCCAAGGACCGGTGGCTATTGCAGCGCGGGCAACAATGTCTGTGCCGGGTTTTTTGGCCCCCGTGGAATTGGAGGGCATGCGGCTGGTGGACGGGGGAATACTCAATAACCTGCCTGCTGATGTGGCGCGCCAGATGGGGGCCGAGGTGGTGATTGCCGTGGATGTGGGGTCCAAGCCAGGTAGTTCGGCGGGATGGGGCGAGATGCTGGCCCAGCGGCGCTTTCTCGTTGTCCGGCAGGTGGTCGAGTTGGTGGCTACGTTGAGCGATGTGCTGACTGTGATCACTGCGCCTCAGCAAGCGCAAAAATTGGCCCAGGCCCACCCAGAGATTATTATTCGGCCAGATATTCCAGCCGATGTGTCACTTTTCAGCGGCTATGGCCGCGCAGCCGAGTTGGTTGCAATGGGCGAGCAAGCGGCCGAGGTCGCGTTGCCACAGATTAGAGAACTGCTACAGCCGCGCTTGCATTGGCC
>JBGSMF010000454.1:0-26755 GCA_041740315.1 Thermoflexales bacterium | reverse complement strand
GGCGCGGGTCGCGCAACAAGCCGCCCTTGCAACTCACCAGGCTGTTGGCTATGCCAATGTCCAAGCGCAAGCCCAGGCCACTGTCAATGCGGCGGTGCAGGCCACCCGCGCAGCCAATGAGGCACGAGCAACTGAACAAGCGATCAATGCAATGGCGACTGCCATTCGGCAAGAACAGGTAATGGCCGAGCAAGCCATATCGGCCACCGCTACATCGCAGGCGAGCGATGCGCAGGCCACCCGGACGGCCTACGAGTTGACAATTGAGGAAACCAAGAAGCGATCTGACTTTGGCATGTTCTTGCTTTACATTGCTGGCCTCGCAGCAATGGCGATGACAATCTGGCTTGTTATCACCTGGGTGCGCCAGTTGATGAGGCAGAACTCGGCTGTTGAGCAAGCGGACCAACCGGCACGCCCTCCGGTGGAGCCAGGCCCTGTCATCATTGATGCCACGCCGATTGCTGGTGGTACGTTGCCTGAGCAAGGGGGAAGAATTGCCAGGGTCAACGTGATTGACCACCCAGGCGCAGTGAGTTGGTTGCGCGAATATATCAGGCAATATGGCATCGGGGCTGATGACGATGAATGAATTTACCCACGACCATAATCATAGTTTAGCGACGCTGGATCAAACAACGCGCTTGCCAGCAGACCTGGTGCGCCAAGTAACGATCAAAGGCGCCAAGCTGCTTTCGGCGCTTGATCGCATTGGATTCGTGCACGAAAACCGCGATGGTAGCATGTTCGGGCTGCGTTTCTCAGAGATCAATATTTGGAGGGAAAACGGCGTGCCGGTCAATGCAACCTTTCACGTTGACACTGAACGCATGTATCACTTTTCGCCGCTCGATATTGCCAAGCCGCGCATTGTGGCTGCCTTGCAAGCCGTCTGCAAGCTGCCTCTTTGGGTGATGACCAAAAACGGGTTGGTCATTGCGATAGAGTTGGCGCCGGCGCAGCAAGCAATGCGCCTGCCGGCGCGCGCCGATCTTGACCTGGGCAAGCGCCCCAAAGGCGAGCTGATGGCGCCCATTGGCGAGAGCAAGATCGGTCCCATCTGGCGGCCTCTGCCAGCCATCGGCCACGCGCTGATTACCGGCACGACTGGCTCTGGCAAAAGCACCTGGCTGCACTCGGCCATCGCTGGGCTGGTCACCGGCGCCGGGCCAAACAAGCTGCGGCTCGTCCTGGTTGACCCCAAACGCTCAGAGCTTGCGCCGTGGGCCAACATTCCGCACAGGCTGGGCGACATAGCCTACACCGTCGAGCAGGCGACACAACTTATGGGCGACCTGGTGGACGAGGTTGACCGGCGGGGCGAGGTGTTGGCAGGGGCGGGGGTGCGCGACATTGCCGGCTATAACTCTCAATCGCCCAAGCCATTGCCCTACATTTTGTGCATCGTTGATGAGGCACTGGACCTGGCGCTGACGGCAGGCGCTCGATCTGAACTGGCCGGGCACCTCAAGACCATTTCGATGCGAGGCCGCAGCACGGGCGTTTATCTGTGGCTGGCCACGCAGCATGCGGCGGCGGTCACTGGCCTTCCACGCGTGGTCGCCGTCAACCTGACTACGCGGCTGGTGTTTCGAGTGGCCGATGGGACAGCCGCTCACACTGCCGGCTGCCCTGGTGCGCAAGACCTACCACCCAACCGCCCAGGCCGGATGTTGGCCAAGCTCGCTGCCAAACCGATAGAGGTGCAGGGCTATGTGCTGCGGGATGGGGTCTTGAAGGCAATCGCGCGCACGGTGTCGGGCCAGTCGCCAAATGTAACCACTGGGCCAGTGCTATCCGAGGGTGAAATTGCACTGGTGCGTTATGCGATGGAACGGCTGGGTGGCGCTTTCATTGTCAACAAGCTGGCGGCGGCTGGCCTGGATGGGTGGACCAAATACAAAGTTGACCGCCTGGCTTTGGTGTGGGAGCGGCGTGGATGGCTGACCAGGCCCGCTCACCGCGCTGATCCCCGGCGGGTGACGCCGGAACTGGCAGCACTGGCAGGCGTGGTAGATGTGGCCTGACACGGCGAACGCGCACCAGACACGCTCCAAACATCATGTCAGACAACACTGTTGGTGAGAGGCATTTTTTGTATTCGTGGAAGGCGTGGATGGCGTGGTAGACGTGGATGCGTGGAAGGCCACACTATGCCAAAACCCTACCCTGTTTGATTACACACGAGGTGAAGAATGATGTTGGAAAATAGGCTAGAAAACCTGGAACAATCAATCACAGATTTTGTGGCACGGTTTGCGCCGTGGTTTTCGCCATTGCCCACGGCCTATCTCACCGGGCGGGCTACAATAAACCATCTCCACTGGCCGGCTCCGCTGGGAGTGGTCGCCGGCATCATCATTGAATGTCTTGGCCTGGCCGCGGTCAACACCGCGCTGGAATTGTACAACTATAACCGCTCGCGGCGCAAGGCCGATGCGGCGGCGCCGTTGTGGATTGCCGTGATTTTGGCCGGCCTGTATTTTGCCAGCGTCACAACGCTGACGGTGTTGTTGGATACCAAGCCTGAACTGGCAGTTTATGCGCCGTTGGTGTTTCCGTTGTTGAGCATATCGGGTGTGACGGTTTTGGCCCTGCGAGCCGACCACCGGCGGAGGCTGGAAACGATCCGAATGGAAAAGGTCGAGCGGTCGGCCTGGCGGTCAGCCAGCGGACAGGACAGCGGTCACAGAACGGGCGCAAAGCGTTCAGATGTACAGTTTGCAGACGGACAAAAACACGGTCAGGTGTCCGTTCAATCGAACGACGAGGGAACGCCAGTTGACCCTTCGGAGGCGGTCAACTTGGGTTCATTAGACAGAGCTAACCAAGTCAGGCGCTTGAACCGCGAGCAAGCCGTCAACGCGCTGATCGAGTTTCTTAGGGCTAATCCAAGCGCGTCTTATAGCAAGGCGGGGCAGGCGGCTGGCCGGTCAAAAGCCTGGGCGGTGAACATTATTGGTGACCTCGAAAGCGCCAACCGCATTCGCAAGAATGGCAGCGGTTGGGAAATAGTTGGCTGATTTTTGGGAGAGGAGCAAAATGACAAAACAAAGCTGGTTTACTGAATTTGATGCTGACCTGGCTCGGCAAGGCAATCCATAGGACGGCGGAGCCGGAGCCAGATCACGCGGCGTGGGTACCTGGCCGACCTTCAAGACTTTACCGCTCCGGTAGCCTTTTTGGGCGTGAAATTGCCTCGGCAATGGTAGGCGGATTTACGCCCACGTGTACTAGTTTACTCTTTGCCTACCCCCGTTGTACAGCAGCGATAGCAAGGCAACTTGACCGCAAGTGTTCGACTATGGACGCCAGGCTGGACACAACTTGTCAATCAGCGTCGAATTGGTGATATTGTGTTCCCCGCTGCCATCTGGGTTGATTACGAAAAGATCGCGAGCTTGCCCACTGACCCAACGTGAAAACAGCAACAGGGTCCCATCTGGAGACCACATTACATCACTCCCGTTTGTCAAGCCGGCGTATTTAGGCGGGGTGGCAGTCCCCATGAAAATTGTCCCGTCTTTTGCAACAAAGGTAAACCGAGAGCCATCTAGCGACCATGCTACAGGTTCTTGCGGCTTGAGCTTGCCCGAGTATAGAAATTCTCCATCCCCTTGCCCACCTGCCGGCCGAATACTTATTGAGGATTCATCATTGGCTTGAATGCCAATAACGAGTTCAAATTGACCGTTGGGTGACTTGCAAGTAGTGAAGCCAGATGATAAGGTGCAACGATTGCCCCGATATAGACTAATACTCTGGCCGGTTAAAGTAGATGCAGTGCGGTTACTACATGTTGAATGAGACGAGTCGGTGCGGCCAATTTCAATAGCGTTACTTGTGCTTGGGTCAGCGTGGTATAGGTAATATGATTTGTCAATCAGTGACGTAAATACAACGCGACCGACAGAACCGGGCGGGAGCGGCGCAGACGTTGGGAGGGCAGAAGGAGTGCCTGTTTGTGAAGGTTGGGTTACTGCTGGCGTTGGCATGTGCTCTGATCGCCAAACGGTTATATCGTCAACGTAAATTGTCCCACTACCGGTAAAAGTATCTGCTCCGTCGTCCAATACCAAGGCGTAAAATTGGATTGGATAGTCTACCTGTCCATTGTCTGTTCCACTGACAGATTGCCATGGCCATTCTTGCCCTGTAGCAATATATCCTACCATTTGCCTCCATCCAGTTCCCCCAACGCGCCCCAATGGCACTTGCCATACCTGCCCGCCACTGTCTCTGATCCACGCGTTGATAAAGTGGCCCGAGCCATCGCCATAGCCCCATGCTCCGATGGTGTTCGGTTGGCCGCTCAATGCCACTCTATTGAGAAAGACAACGAAATCATTGCTGCCTGAGGGAAAACTATAATCTAGCCGAGCTGATGCTTGACCTGAATGAGGTTGCTGAGTGGATTGTGTAAATGTTCCATTGGGCTGGTCGCCTCGTTGCCAGTTAACTGCAGATTCAAAATCAAACAATACACCTGGTTGGGTGGTAGGTATCACCCGTGTTGGGCCAGGCGTGGCAGTTGACATAGGTGTTGGGCTGGTCACCGCTGTTGCGCGGTTGGTTGGTGTAGAGCCGGGCGAGGGTGTGCTCGAAGCGCGAGTAGTGGGAGTTCTGCTGGGCAACGGCGTGTTTGAAGCAGGTGGAGATGGAGTTGCGGAAGGTGTAGGCGTAGCAGTGGGCGGAGGCGTAGCGGTGAGAGTAGGTGTTTGTGTTGCAGTGGGGGAGGCGGGTGTTGGCGTATCACTTGAATGTCCCGCAATTGCTGGAACAAAGTCTCCTTTACCTGGGTTGCCCAACACAGCCAAACCAATAAGCGCAACAAGCACCAGGCCAATCACGCCAGCAAGTATTCCGATCAACTTTAGGCTTATATCTGAGCGACGCTTGGTCGGCCGTTGCGTCTCTGGGGTTTGGGTAGATGGGGGCCAGCGTTTGGTGTCGACAGGTGCTGGTGAACTTGATCCAGAGGAGGCAGCCGGCGCTGTTTGAGGAAGCTGTGTTTTCATCAGTGTTTTCACATTTACAACCGCTGGCAGAGGGCCATGCGACCGCAGTTCTGCCAGGAATTGGCCAGCATCGGGGTAACGTTGTGTCATGTCTTTGGCCAAAGCCCGCTCGATGGCATGATCCAGCCACGCAGGCACGTCGGGGCGCAGCGAGGTTAAACGTGGCGGCAGTTCTAGCAGATGTTTGCGCATGCTGGCGGCTGGCGTAGTGGCCTCAAAAGGTGACTTGCCCAATAACATCTCACATAACATTACGCCCAAAGCATAAACATCTGATTGTGGGCTGGCGGGTTGCCCTTCCCAAATCTCTGGTGCTAGATATGAGGGTGTGCCTACAAAAATGCCTGTGTGAGTTAGTTTGGTGCCTTCGGCTGCGCGCGCAATACCAAAATCCATAATCTTGGCCACGCCCTGCGGGTTGATTTTAGTGTTGGCTGGTTTTACGTCACGATGGAGTACACCACCTTTTAGGGCCATGTCGAGTGCTTCTGCTATTTGGGCAGTGATGCTGAGTGCCGTTTCCACTGGCAATGCACCGACGCGGTGAATCACATCTTCCAAATCGTGGCCTTCCAGATATTCCATGGCAATATACCAGATACCATCTTGCTCGCCGAATTCGTGCAACGCCACAATATGGGGAGTACGTGGCAATTTTTGCAACGCCTCTGCTTCACGCTGAAAGCGTGAAATAAATTCCGCATTCTCTGTGTACTCGGTGCGCAGTACCTTGAGTGCCACTACTTCATTGGTACGCATGTCACGCGCCAGGTAAACCTGAGCAAAGCCACCGCTGCCTATTTTGTCAAGAATTTTGTACGGGCCAAGTGTTGTGCCGATCATGGAATAGTCCTTTTGGGAGATAGGGTGAGTAATTCTAGCGATAACCTTGTGTTCGCTTGGCGACTTGTTGCGTGTTATGCGAATGATACCACATCGTCCTGATTCGGTCCCAAATTGTTTTTCTATTTCTGCTAGTCAATTGTCCTCACTTAAAGTCTGATAGCGCTGACACAGAAGCATATAATTCTGCCGTAGTAGGCTGATCAGAGGAAGCAACTGTAACCTCAACAGATGCTTTACCATTGGCTGGGCAAAAGTCGAGATACGTGAATCCACCTCCTACGATGTCTCTGGCGTCATTGTAGACTATTGCTGAGACACGAATATTAGTAATGTCTGTGTTATATGGGCTTGTAATTTGGCCTGTCACTTTTGATGAGTATGTTCCACTCAGATAGGTGACATTTTCCGAAGCAAAAGATGGGATTGCATCCGATTCTTCAAATTTGCCTGGAATGACCTGAACATCCAATTGGCCAACTACCATCTCCTGGTCTAGCAAATACATCAGGCCTCCCACACCAAGTATTTGTTTAGGCAACACCACTTCTATATAGCCTTCTTCGGTCGCCACGACTTTTCCGTCCCTATCAAAGGCAGTAATCTGATATTGGGAACCTTCAATGGCAAAATTTTCATTGGGGTTTTCGACAAGTATTCCATAGCCAAGACCTTGATCGTGCTGACCAAACCCATATTTGTTTATGTTCATAGCAATTGCCCCATCAGGCAATACGGTTTCTGTTGTTAGCATGGATAGCCCAGACAATGCAGGATACAGCTCAATTGAGGCAACCGCCTTTTCTTTTGTGTTTGTAACCCGGATCTCGACTCCAGAAGTGCCATTGGCTTGAATAAAATTCAAAAATGTAAATCCACCGCCGATGATTGTACCTGCTTCATCGTAGGCAACTGCCGCCACACGTAATTGGGTTATGGTACGATTGTATGGATTCTTGATGATACCAGTTGCCAAGGAAGTAATTTCTCTTGGGTAATATGATACTGAATCTACTGTGAAGGTTGGGATTTTTTCTGAAGCTGTAAGGTCACCCTTGTTCAACTGCACTTCTAATTTTGAGACAGTAACGCCTTCATCAACCAGCAAGACGCCTCCTAGGCCGAGTTTTTGCTTTGGTAGGACGAGTTGAATGTAGCCTGATTCCGTTTTTACTACTGCTCCCTCAGCATTGTAGGCTGTAACTTGATATTGTAGGTTTTCAACTGCCATCGCGGGATTTGGGTTCTCTACAATGAAAGCAAATCCTACCTGACGTTGGTCTTGCCCAAAACCTTGTGCGGTTACAATCACATCAACCGGCTCGGGGGTCGGGGGTGGTGGAAGAGGGGTGGGTTTTGATGTTGCGGTGAGATTGGGTTTGACTGGTGTTTGTGGAGTATTTGTGGCATCTTGTGAGGTTTTGGTAAAAGTAGTTGTAGGTGTTTGCAGTGCGTCAGCAAGTTCCTTACTGGTAGAACTGCCACATGCTAGAGATACAATTAGTAGAACAATAAAAAAAAATAATATTTTGGGTCTCATTGTGATTCTCCGTTATTTTTATCAGGCTGTTGCTCAGAGTGATATTTATCATTGAGGACAAGGGGGCATTTTGAGCTTCTGCCCCCAATATATGATAGGAGGCCAAAACAAATTGTTAAGCTCAGTCACTTTTCTGGCATATTCATCCAATTCAGATGGAATGCCATTATCGGGCCAACGTCCAGGGCAATGACGGCGGCAAACTTGATATAAACCCTCGTTTCGTTGCACAGTTATTATCTCCGGTTCAGGGGTGTTGGTAGGCCTAGGGGTGACAGTTGGGCTGCGTGTGACGGTTGTTGGAACGTCGAGCGGCGTGGGAGATGGATTGAGCGTGGAGATCATAGCAAGTGGCGTTATCATTGGAGTCGGTTTAGGTGGGGGCGTTGAAGCCTGACGCGCCAAAAAAGCGTGGACAATCCAACCTCCTGCACAGGCAATTACGCTCAATAAGATCAATAATCCTAACCCAATCAAAAGTTGTGCTTTAAGGCCAAGTTTTTTGAAATCGAGATTTTTCATATGAATAGTCCCTCATCGAATCACCCAAGGATACTCGCCAGTGTCCCAGGTGATTCGACCAGTTGCGCTACCGTAATTGGCAACAGTAAGAGTATATGCATACGTACCCGCTGGAATTGTTATCATTAACGAACCTGTTGGTGACACAATGAGTGTTCTTGTTGTGGGGCCGCTCAACTCGATAGTGGCAGTACGTGTTATCGTATTTTCGACCTGAATGACTGCTAGAGGCTGTCGCGTGACGGAGGGTGAGATTCGCACAGGTGCATTGGGGTTGGCCTCGTAGACTAATTCGATGGATGCTGGAACAACTGATAACACGCTTACCCGTACCGGCGCGTCCACCCAAGATTTGACCATGCCTCGGTTGATCCCGTCGGATATGATTCCACCCACCACATACAGTGGTACGTTGTTTAACCGTTCCAGTTGAATTGCTGGCGCGCCGTTGGCTGTGTGGAGGCGAGCATGCAATGAAATCGGTCTGCCGCGAAACATGCCGCTCAATTCAACCGAATCAGGTGGGCGGCATGTAGTCTTTACATCAGTTAAAGATTCCAACAAGTATGGCTGGAGTGCTTGGCTCACGCCCTTTTGAATATCTGCGCAGGCGATGTGCCCTTCAGTGCCAGGCGATGCATAATCGAATACCCACTGTTGGCTGGCAATAGCCTGCTCAGACACAGCCCCCAATGCGAATGCTGCGCCGATGAGCAAAATGACCCCGACAATAAGTAACACAATCAGCACACTCAATACTGTGCGCAGTAGCCACCACCCAAATCCTGCTGCAGCTCGCTTGACTTTCTGCCCAGTGGTTACGCGGCCAGGGCGTGTAGGAGTACGCAGCGGTGTAGGCGATGGCTGGCCCATGAGCGATGTTGGCGTGAGCCACGCTGACAGTTTGGAGGCAGTTGGCTTGGGTCGCCCGATATTGAAAAGCCTATGCCTGCCCGCAATTTCGTCTTCCAGTGCAGCGGCGAATTCGCGCGCGGTTGCAAATCGTTCGTCAGGATCTTTGGCCAACGCACGCATCACAATCTTTTCTAGGTTTTTGGATATGCCGGACACGCGTTCGCGCAATGGCGGTGGCAGTTCATAGGCATGTTGGTGCAACAGCGCCAGAGGGGTATCGGCCTGGAACGGCAATGTGGCTGAGAGCATTGCATACAACATCACGCCCAATGCGTAAATGTCGCTACGGTGATCTACTGGCAAACCCTGCGCCTGCTCTGGCGACATATAGTCTGGTGTGCCCATGCTGGTGCCGGTCTGCGTTAGCTTTGTTTCTGCCATAATCTTGGCAATGCCAAAATCTGATAGTAGCGGATGATCGTTGCGCAGCATCAATACATTGACTGGTTTGACATCGCGGTGAACAATTCCATTTGCGTGGGCATAATCTAGTGCGTTGGCCAGTTGGGCAACGATGTGCATTGCCTCTTTGGGTGGTATTGGAGTGTGCATGCGCGCAGCCAGTGTTCCGCCATCCACAAACTGAGTAACAAAATACACCATGCCACTGCCAGCATCCTCGCCAAAATCATACACTGGCAAGATGTTGGGATGCGCCAGTTGCGCCACAGCGTGCGCTTCGCGTTGGAACCGCTCACGGAAACCTGGGTCGCGCGCCAATTCACCCGAAAGCACCTTGATCGCTACGGGGCGATTGAGAGAAGCTTGGTGAGCACGGTAGACGATGGCCATCCCCCCGCGCCCAATCTCGTCAACGATTTGATAGTGTCCTAAAGTCTTGCCGGTAAGGTCCATCTTTGTCACTTGTTTTTAAGTATAATCGGCAGGTATATATAATCCGAAGGCCAAAAGTGAATTACCAAATTACTAGGTTGCCAACCTACCTGAGAGCTGCGAATCCAGGCTTGGTTTGCCACTTTCACATCTGGGGTCGGCGTTGGCCTACTTGTCGGGCGCAAGGGCAATTCGGGAGGGCATGATGGCATTATGAGCGAATCAGGATCGGGGGGTTCTATATAAGTTTGGCTGGTGACCACAGCCGTATGATAGCCGTCGTTTAAAATCACCAAATTGTTTAGAGCTATTGTGGAAGTAAAAGGCTCACTGATACAAACGGTTACCTTCACATTACCAGGTGTATCCAAGCTCCCCAATGGTGTTGCTGGCTCTAATTGCCAAGTAACATTGCGTCCCTGGAAACAATATGTGTAATTACTGCTTGCAGTTATTACCAATGGTAACAGATAATCGGGCAGAGTGTCGGTTATCAATACAGCAGATGTGATTGGGTCGCCACTCATTGTATAGGTGATAGTGTATGTGATTAGAGAGTCAAGTCGTAGAGTGCCTGACAATTGATAGTTAGTGTCCACTGTGCTGGTCAGTGCCCAGGTTCGCTTGGGTGAAACAGCTACGATGAGAGTGACTGCCCCCCCCGCCCCGGCATTGAGGGTACCCATTGACCACGACAGGACTTTTCCTGCCTTGATGATTTCTGGAACCGGCGTTGCGCCAACCAGGCTTGTGCCTGCCGGAACTTGGTCAGTAATTACTATCCCAGATTGAGCTTTGTACCATGGGTTATTATAGGTTATAACGTAGGTGATTGTATCTCCATGATCCACCGGTGCTATAGGTGTAGCCCATTTTTGTATGTTGAGTTGTGGCGGAGGCGTTGGGGTTGGTACAGGAAGAAGATTGTACCATGTATCCTGATAGAATGCGCCGCCAATTAAGTAAAGTCCTAGCTCGCTTGCCACTGCTGCCATACGACGACGTGGTTCGCCAGGTAGTGTCTCTGTTGCCCATGGTGATAAAGAGCAATCCCCGTTTATAGTTGCAATATAGACCTGACCACTGGAAGCCAATCCAGTTGTCTCACCACCCAATACATAAAGTATGCCTTGCCTTATTGCTACGCCCTGTAATGCCAGAGGTTGTGGCAGAGTGGATACTTGTGTCCAAGCGGTAATTGTAGTATTGTCTGCCCCAAATGTTGCCTGATAGACCTCAGCACGAGGCTGTCCTGCAGCATCCTTGCCACCAACTGTGTAGAGACATTTATTCCAGACTGCCAGCCGAGTTGTTAGCCCCATTGGCAAGGATGCCTCAGATCGCCAGGTTCCTAGCATACCATTTGCTCCAATTGGAACTGATTGGACATCTGCTATAGGGCCAGGTAACCCACCAGCCACATATAGCCTATCACCCATTACACATGCAGCAGGAAAATTCAACGCTTGAGGTAGTATGCCAGCCTGTTGCCAGTTTGTTCCATCAAAGGTGTCTACACGACTGAGAAAATTCTGTCCGTCATAGCCACCTACCAGATAAACTCGGCCAGCATAATTAGCGACAGCCATACCGAACCGTCTCAATGGAAGTGAACCTGCTGAATTCCAGGAAGCAGGTATTCCTTCATTGAGTTGCGTGGTATAGACTACATCATATGGTTGAGATGCGTTACCTCCCCACCCACCAGCATGGTAAAGTTTGGTCCCCAGAATGAACGCTGCCCCATCGCCAGCCGGTAATGGCAAATTAGAACCATAATGCCAGCTTAGTTCTTGTGGCCTGGCTTGACCTGCCCCAACAATGACAAATCCAATGACAACCGCAGCAGTCAATAAACAAGCTGTACCCCCGATCAAAGTTCTGTAGGACATGGTTCTCAACCTCCGTGGTATTTTTGGGCGGTTTTCGTTTTTAATAACATTCTTCTCGACAGTTGCAAGGGAATGTCTCTGTTTTTACTTCTCCTGTACTAGGGTCTCTCACCTCACGTGTGCAAGTGTCGCAAACTTCTCGACATGACACTGGATAAGGTGTATTGGTTGACATCGGTATAAACGTGCTAGTCGGTCGGGGCATAGCAGTGGGTATCTGTGTTACAGTTGGCGAGCGCGGCGTGCGCGTGTACTCGGGCATTACAGTCGCTTTCAATGGTGATGTTGCTATAGTTGTGACTTTTGGTTGCGGTGCATGTGCTGGTGTAGACAGGGACTGCAACTCTGTCAACGCTCTATACGTTACCCAACTTATCAATCCAAAGAGAACTAATGCCACAAACAAGATCAACCCCGCCAATGTAGCTTTTTGCCACTTTTGCAAATCCTGGTGTGTCTGCTCCCTTTTTGTGCACAATGCTGACCGCATCTCGACAGCACTTCTAAATCGCTGTGTTGCGTCAGTCTGCATTGCCCGTACAATAACTGCCTCGGCGCGGGCCGAAATAGTGGGATTGATCCTTCGAGGCATAGGCAGGGTCTGCCCCGAAGCCAGCAGCGGCGATTCTGGCGGAGGTTTGCCTGTAAGCGCAAAATATAGCGTGGCGCCTAGCGAATAGAAATCACTGCGCTGGTCGGTGCCGCCGGCATACTGCTCAATGGGTGCGTAGCCAGGTGAGCCAGCCCGAGCCACGCTGCTGGTCTGTTGTCCTGGCACCATGTATTTTGCCACGCCAAAATCCACCAACACAGCGCGGCCTTCAGGTGTAATGCGAATATTGCTTGGCTTGACATCGCGGTGGATGATCGGCGGTGATTGAGTGTGCAGGTAGGCCAATGCATCCAGAACTTGGTCAGCCCATGCTATCACCCTACTTTCTGGTAGTGGCCCCTCCCGACGTACTTGTTCTTCTAGAGTTTCTCCATCTATGTAATCCATCACCAGGAATGGGTGCCCATCGGGCGTGATAAAGTGGTCGGTAACAGCCGGCAGGTTGGGGTGGCGCAGAGCCGCCAACACTTCTGCTTCCAGGCGAAATTGGGCCTGGGCGGTGGAGGATTTATCGGCATTTTCTTTGAGAGCAACGCGTCGGTGAGTAAAGCGCAAATCGCGTGCCAGGTAAACCGTTGCCATTCCTCCATGACCGAGTGAGTGGATGACTTGATAGCGATCAGCTAGGATAGCATCAGAGGGAAAAGATGGGCGGAACACGAATTATTGTTGCTCCCGACTTGTGATTCTTCGTCATATTATTCACAGTGACAGTTGCATTCGTATTGTTCAGTTGTTGTCGCTCCCGTGACAGGATCGGTTATTGTTCGTGTGCATGTCTCGCATACTTGGTTACACTGAGGTGTACCTATAGTAGCTGTAGGTGTAATAGGTGTTGGTGATGGTGTTTTTGTGCGCGTAGGGCGCGGTGTATTGGTAGGCGTTGGCGTGAACGTGGGCACCAGCGTTACAGTGGCGACTGTGCCTGATTGCTCTTGAGTAGCGGCAGCTGTGGGGGTGGTTACTGGGTGTGCTGTTGGGGTAATCGCATGGGATGTCACCGGCGGTGTGGCTGTGGGAGGAGGTGTGGCCTGTGCCTCCATAACTATTTCGTACATCACCCAACCTAACAATCCACAGAGCAATATCACCATCGCCGCTGCCATAATCATCAGCAAAATCTTTTGCCATTGAGACAGTCGCTCCAAGTTTGTCCATAGTGCCCCAGCGCCATTGGAAGAGGCCGTTTCGCCTATGCGGGCAAGCACTACCGAGATATTGTCATAGCCTCCTTCTTGGTTCGCAGCAGCAATCAATCGCGCAGCGGCTTGTTTGGAAGAGCCTTTGGTTGCCAGTTCTCCAATTTGAGAATTAGACAGCATATCTGGCAGTCCATCGGAACAGAGGAGTACAGTGTCTCCGTTAGTCAATTGCTTGGGTGGAGACAAGAGGTCAACTTTTACCAATGCCTCTGTTCCCAGGGAACGAGTCAGCACGCTGCGCTCTGGATCCATCTCAGCCTGCTCAGGTCGGATCAACCCTCGATCAATTTTTTGCTGTGTTAACGTGTGATCGGTTGTCAATTGTGAAATCTCACCATCGTGAATGAGATAAGCTCGGCTGTCGCCCACATTGGCAACGTAAAGCATATTGCGATGAATCACAGCTGCCACCATTGTAGAGCCTGCCTTCTGCTGTCCCATAGATTGGAGGTATTGATGAAGCGAGGCATTGGCATATTCCACAGCAGCTTTTAGATCAGCTTCAAGATCAGGGCCAGGTAGTTCATAGTAGCGTTCCGTTGCTACCCGAACTGCCCACTGGCTGGCTTGTCGCCCAGCTTGCGTTCCACCTATGCCATCAGCGACAATGAGCAGATAGCCCTTGTGATTTAGGTTTTCTGGCCTGGGTCTGAATTCTGAAGTGTCTGTTCCAGATTGAGGGTAGACTGAATCCTCGTTACCCTCACGCTCGCGGCCTTTGTTAGTTACACCCCACACACTTACAGGCATGTTGTGAATTGGCAAAGATTGAGAGTTGCGAGGAAGAGATTGCGAATTTGTGGTGGACATCTGTTGACCTCCTGGTTTATTTGCGCGGTGTAAGTGTTGGCGCTACTGTAGGTGCAGGCGTGACGGGGCGGGGGGTTTTTGTTGGGGTATGCGTTGGAACCTTGGTCACAGTAGATTGCGGTGCAGTAGTGGGGGTGAGCTTGGGGGTTGTGGTTGCTGATGGAGAAGGAGAAGGGGTGATGGTTCTGACGATAGGGGTTGGGGTCGCCTCAGAAGCAGAAATTATTGCGTGGCCTGCTATTGCACTTAGGCCTGCACAGGCAATACAGGCGGTCAGGCTCATGCCTGCAAAGATACGCTGTCTTGCAGCTTCCCAATCTGGTTGCGTTGGAACTGTCTTGAGTATCTCTTGAATTTCAGCTATCGATTGATAGCGATCGCTGGGAGATTTGGCTAACGCTTTTAGAGTGATTGCCTCTAACTGCCTTGGAATCGAGGGCCGAAAGCGACTTGGAGGATCTGGAGCATAATTTCTGTCCGTGGTTTGGGCAATATCCCTAAACGGCAACCGCCCTGTGAGCATCTGGTAAAGCATGATACCCAACGAAAAAATATCTGAGCGAACATCTATAGTCTGCGGATTTCGCTTGCTATCCCGCGCTTGCTCTGGGGAAGCATACTCTGCTGTAGCAATGCCTAGCACTTCTTCTCGGCGGTGCAGAATTTCGCGGGCTATGCCGAAATCACATAGTACTAGATGTTGTTTGTTGCTTGATAGATATCCAAATGTCGGGGTGCGAAGGATTATGTTTTGCGGTTTGACGTCTAGGTGAACAATATGCTGTTTGTGTACATGTTGCAACGCTGTAGTTAGTTGGTGGGTGATATTCAGAATCTTGTACAAGCTCAATTGTTGCCCTATCTCTGGCGATGGGTTTAACAAGCTCGTCACAATAGAAGGAGCCATATAATCATCTAGGGTTTTACCCTCTACAAATTCCATTGTATAGAACCATCCCCAGCCAAATGGGAAATTGGATCTGGCAGCATAAGTGGCGCGACGGAAACCGGCCAAAGGGAGAATTTGCACAACATTAGGGTGCCCAGAGCATTTCGCCAGCAGATCAGCTTCGGCTACCAGCGCCTTTTGATGATCTTCTTTTGCAACCTTTAGCGCTAGACGATTAGGCAGATTGGGCTTGTGATATTCAGGCCGCACTTCCACTTCAAAGACATGTGACATTCCCCCTTCACGTTTGCCCCCTTCTCTATCAAATCCACGCCTGACACGATAGGGACCAATGGTGGTGCCGGGCTCAATCGTGAACGTTGTACTCAATCATCCACCTCCGATGAAATTGGACGAGTAGAGCTTCCCAGGTAAACAAATTTAAGCCGTGTATAGCCAGCCCGAATGTTTGCATCTGGCTGGAGAGGAACTCGTTGATGAGACTCTATCATCCCGCCTTCAATGAATGTTTTGTTGGTGCTCCCTCGGTCTTCAATATAGAAGGAGGTGCCTTCTTGGTAAATATAAAAATGTGGATTAGAAACATGCTCGTCATATAGTGGAATATCACACGAATAAGGTTCTCGCCCTACTACTACTTGCCCAGCGAGAGGAAACTCGCTCCCCTGGCGCTTGCCTTCTATGACGACCAATTTTGCCAAGGGGCGAAGTGCCGGATCGGAAACGGGCAGCGGCCCTGGCTGCGACGGGTTAGTCATAGGTCTTGTGAACCCTTTTCTGATAAAATCGCTAAATCCACTGACTCCTTTACGTATCCTCTTGTATAACTCCATGCGTGTTCGAAGAAGTAGAATAAACAAGATTACCAAACATATTGCCATTATTATCAATATCAGCAGCAGACCCCAGTAAGTAGCCAGCAAGCGACCGATTACTTGGATAAAAGTATATTTGCGCTTTTCCCAAGTTACGTGGATTTTAAGTGGATTGCTTGTTGCAATCTTGGCACCTAAGTAAAGGTCATTAGCTTCTGCAGTCAGGTTGATATCTTCTGATTGGATTTCGTCGAGGGGGTTCTTGAACTCGGCTAAATTCCATGGATAGACAAAGTCTGGGGGGGTAGTGCTGGCGCCTATAAACTTGCCATTGGCAAAATAACGTACTTCTGTCGGATCACGTGGCGCATTATCTTTTGGTGTAATCGTTGCGCTGAGGTTAATAACGGTAGGCGTAAAGGCCTTGGTGGCTAAAGAATAAGTAACGATGACTGTGTGATCATTTGGGGGAGAAGCCATCTCGATTATCGGCAGCTCCAGAATTGATGAAAAACTGACCTCACCTTTACTTGAGCCTGTGGGTGTGTTTGCTGTTATGCCAAGGGTATAAGTTCCTTTTGGTAGATGCGTGTTATAGGAGAGCAAATATTGATGTCGTTGAGTCATCAAGCGGCTAAATAAATCCAAAACTGCAGGCTGTGTTTTGGCTTTATCATTGCTGTTATGTAACAAGTACAACCCACTGGTCTGGGAAGCTAAAGTTGCCATAGCTTTTTCTGCATCAGCATCCAATCGCCCTCGCGCCATGCCAATCGCGTAAATGGAAATGCCAGCTTCGTTGGATTTGCGAATAATATCTTGCTCTCGAGCGGTGCTGCTGTACCATCTGTCTATGCCATCTGAAAAAACAACAATAATCTTGCGGCGATGTGTCAGGACAGAGTTGATTTTCGTGTCAGGATTGTCAGTCAATAAACGAATGGCCTCGTCTAGCCCATCGTAGAGGGGAGAAGTTCTTACTTGGCGTTCTTCGATTTTCACAAAGGCATTCAGTGCTAGGTTGACGTCTACAGGATCGTAAGAAAAATTCTGAACTGGCTCCAACAGGGCTTTTTTGGTCTCTTCGTTCATCTCTGCTATCCCAATGACGGCTAACATATCGTCATCGGCAGCCCTACTAGTCTTTATTTGCTTGGTTAATTCCTGGGCTAATGTAGTGGCATCTTTGAGGCGGGTATCCAAAGATATACCCCCACGGTCTATCACAATTGCTATAGCAAGGCCAATGGGTTGAGGTGCAACAGTAAGCGATTCTACAGGCGTGTTGGATTCTATCAACTGAAACCTATCTGGCGCCAAGTCTGTGATAGTTTGGCCTGTGCCCTTGTCAATGAGAGAAATATAGGTGCGAACTTCGGGTGGGGCAGTTGTGGTATCGGGCCTCCCCTGAATGATAAGTAATGGGCTGGATTCCATGGTTTGAGCATTTACGGTAACGGCAAATAATAACACAACCATCAAGGTAATTGCGGGGATGATTCGCTTCACATTCATATCTCTCTCCAAAAGGACTTTGACAAGATTGGTAGATTTAAAAATAGGCCTCTAATCATTTTTGTACACTAGGCGAACCAGACCAACTATTACCTCGTCGCCCGATTTTAAAGAATGTGCATGCCCTGGATGAACAATTTGTCTTCCAATGCGTGTAGGATTTCGAGGTGAAATTGGAACAATATCCCATTGATCTTCATGGAGTTGAAGTTTAGCATGTTGACGTGAAACAGTATCACCATCCTGTTCACCACTTAGATCAATATCAGGCATTCGTTTTGTGGCGGGATCATAGCGGCCAATAACTAGCTCATTTTTACCATAGTTGTTTAACGCGATGACACGACCACTAGATGTTACCAACGAAGCGCTTTTAGGGTACTTGTAGCCGACATTGGACTCTGTTGCTCGCAGTGGCACATCCGCAGGCTGTAGGGTCAGAGTTTTACCCATAAGCAAGCCTGCATCAAAGAGTGTCTCATCATCTTCCAATATCTTGGATCCTCGAACTAGCCGGTACTGTTCATCCGGCGACAGGTTGATGGGAGGCTGGCGTTGTTTGAGTGCTTCGATGAGCGCTGGCAACAGCTTGCTTACCGGCACGTTGCCTGGTAGTTCCAAGTCTACCGGTCCTCCCTTGATGGTTTTTAGGGTGATGATGATGGAAGACATTGTTTTTCCTCCGTCAATGCATATCACAAAAATTCAATTGTCATTCCGGACTAATGTATTGGGCTGATACTGATCAGCTTTGCATGGGTTTTTAGTTGGTTAACTGAGACAGTATATTCAGAAGTGGTAGCCTGAGCATAAATTGTTACTTGATCGTCAGTAATGCCTATAATTGCACAGCTATGGTCCGCAACAATTGCTTCATCTCCTCGGAAAGGCGTATCTCCAAAAACAGGATTGTAGGTTACAACTACGGGGTTACCCTTTTGTAAGGCGTCTTGAATCTTTCCTCCCAAATCTTTTGTCACAGCAGGGAGATAATTATCCCCCTTAACACCAGTGAGAGCTGCTAGCATGTTTTGTGCATTGTGTTTCCATCCCCCTTCAATCTTTTCAGGATTACTGCCGCCTTTCCATTCAGCATACGCTTGCTCGATGATTGCAGGCCAGAGTTCTCCATTATCAGTGGATTGACCGTACTTGCCCAGATCCTCGGCTTTTACAGTAACATCTTTCGTTTCCCAACCAGAGGTTATACTATGGGTGTGAAATGTTACCGTAAAAGTCCCGTCTCCATTATCCCTAATCATGTTGCGGATGATTTCAGGGTCGCCTTTTGCTACTGCTGCTAGCGCGGCCATTAGGTAGCAGTCACCCAAGAAGCCTTGTCTCACATCGCTATATTGAATGTCGAGTTGGTCTCCTGACCCTTGGGCGAAAACTTCACTCATACCACCGCTGCCACCGTCTCCACCCCCTCCAGCAAAACTGGTTCCGCCTGCCGCCAAAGCTATACCTATGCCTCCTTTCAATGCAAAACCCACCCAAGGCATCTCCACCATATTTTGGGCAGCTATGCTATCTTCTTGCTCGAAAGTATCGGCAACCAGCACTAACTTGCGTCCTAAATCATATAGCCTTTGCGTGACGGTTTCGCTTTCTAGTCGCACACGGCTCAACAATAATTCTGCCCTCAACCGGCTGATGCCATCCCAGACGCCGGTATCCAAGCTATTAATCGCGTTTTGCAATTCGCGTCCAATTTCAGCTAGCCGATTGCTATTGGAGACAAATTGTTGGCCGATCTCTCTCGTACGTGTTGTGTCAATACGAATTTTAGCCATAGCTTTTTTTCTTTTCAACAGCAGCAATCTCGCCAGAGCAACTTTTGAACGGTCAGAGCTTATTGAAATGTAACTACTCAGCCTAATGGGGCAGCGTAAGGTTGAAGGAAGGCAGGGAAAAAAGGCGTGCCCTCCAAAGCCAGTTCTAACGCTTCAAGCACACGTTGCCCGTTCTTTCGAGCGGTGGAGATGTAACTGCGAATATGGCAGAAGGTCTGCGCACCAGAACGGGTGCGAAAGCAGCCTGACACTTTCTGTTTCAACTTGACCATACGCAAGTCTCGTTCGGCCAGGTTGTTGTCAAACGGCACCTTAAAATCATACATAAAGGCGAGCACTTTGTGCTTGTGATCGCGCAGTCGGTCGAGTAGGTTTTTGGGCTTGCTCTGTTTCTGCCGACCACGTTTCTTGGTCAGCGCCTTGGGGGGTGGCGGATTGGCCTCAAGCCCTTGCTCAATCCATTGGTTGTAGCGTGCCTCAAAATCGGATACTTGGCGCTTGGTCAGAGCAACTCGGTTCTGCTCTTTGGCGCTGTCCACGGCGCGCTTGATCTCGACGAGCAATTGACCCATGCCTTTGGCCCAGTCTTGCTCATACTGTTCCTCGATGAACACCAACTCACGCAAGTGGTGGGCGTTACAGCGCAGGTGTTCGAGGTCGGGGTATTGTTCGTAAGACGTATAGCCATCGTGAACCACTGGCTTGCCGGTGCGCTGGGGCAAGATGCCAATTTCATCCAGGGCTACTTTGCCTCGCTTCGGATGTACTTCCAGGTAGGTGGCGCGTTCCGTGCTTGCGACGTGCGTCCATGCCAACTTGCTTTCCACCCGCAAGCCTGTCTCGTCCGAGTGGACTGGCTCATCGGTATCAATCAGGTAGGCTTTGATCGCTGTGTTGACTGGCTCGACTTGCTTTTCGGTGATCTGACTGGCCGCCAGCACGGTCGCTTCACCCAGGCCGTGCTCATACAAGTCGCTCAAGATTTCCTGGGTGCGATCCAGGGGAAGGTAATGGTTCTGGTTGAAGTAGACCGCTTGCGCTTTGAGGTGCACGCCATACTGCACGGGTTCAGTCACCCCATCTGGAAACTCAGCCTGGTTCAACTCACCACACTGCGGGCAGCACTTGATCTCGGCCTGATGCTCAGTCACCTCAATCGTCACCGGCGGCAAATCGAATACCTGGCGCTTGGCATACTCTTTGACCTCTACCTCTTCCAGCCCGGCTTGGCAGTGTGCACACCGCTTGACCCGATGGACTTGGGTGTGATGTGGACGCTCGACAGCTTTCAGGGTATGCCCAGCGTGGCCAGGCTGTCCGCCACTCTTTCTACCGCTGGACTTGCGCAGACTGCGCGGAGCAGGCTTTTTCAACCCATCACTCGAGGGCGGCTTGCTGCTATTCTGGCTATTCTTGGCCACTTGGTCTTCCAATGCCTGAAGACGAGCCTCCAAAGCGCGGATCACAGCGCACAGATTATCGAACAGGGCTATGACAGCTTCCTCTCCCTGTCGATAGGCAGCGCGCACATCTTCGTGAGTGGGCAATTGGGTTGGTGTCATTGTATTATTCTAGCTGGCTCGTGTATGATTGACATTAGAAAAATGTTTGAGTTTTATCAGATTCGCTTCGCCTGCTGTCAGCAGGCTGAGTAGTTACATTGAAATATAGTCTAATGCCAAACCAATTACAAAAGTAAATTGTAATCAATCACAAATCATTTACCAGATCACAGCTTGCGAAAGCTCCAACGGTCACCCCTTGCCCTGTATCACATGACCATTCTGCACCGACAAGATCCAAATCTTTCTCATCCAAAAACTGTATGCTACCTAGGTTGTTGCCAGGAGAGTCTGAGGTAAGTTTGTATTTTTCACTGGCAGAGTGCCCAAAAATGATTGGAGCATACATATTTCCTTCAGCATTTTGAACGGCAAAATCCTTGCTAGGATCAGATGTAAGAAAGCTATTAAAAATACTTATGTCTCCCCCACATTCGCTGAGTGTAATACTCTTGCCATTTTCTCTTTCGGCAACAACACTGTTCATTATCCTTGTGGAGGGCCGGCTAGTTAATGAACTCCATAGATATAGATTGTCACCAACACCATCCTTTGTACGATTCTCTGCAAGAGTACAATGTAAGATCTCAGCGAATGTTGTTTCCTTCAAACAAATCCCGCCACCGCCGGTCCGTGCTGCATTTTCAGCCACCAACGAACTTCTAAATATGGCTCTTGCCTGGTTTTCGAGCAAGACTCCACCGCCTAAAACGGCCGTATTTTGAAGAATGCGGCTGCGAACAACTACTAACTTGCCATTCTTTACATAAATGCCACCACCCCCATGATAAGTGGCAGAGTTGCCAGAAATCGTACATCCCATAATGGTCAACTTGCTATTTCCTTGAAGAGCGATTCCGCCTCCCCTCAAATCCGCCCCTCCTGTAATTGTAATGTTTTCAATGACTACATCAAGATTATCTTCCATTATCACAATAACTGATCCCCCGTCTACTAATCCGCTGAGTGAGGTCTTTGTCGCATTGCCATCACTAACTAGGGCTAGGGATTTGTCAATATAGATAGCAACGCCATAGTTCCCTGGGGGCAAGACTATGGTATCACCTGGAGAAGCTGCGTTGATCAAACCTTGGACAAAATTTGTTTTATCATTCATTGTGTTCATATTTGTATCCTGACTTTACATATTGCAAATATCTATATCAGAAGCGTACTTTTTGAGATCAGAAGTGGATAATGTAAACTCTGCTGGATGCTTTTCTAAGCCTATTCCCCAGGGATTATACAATGTCACTTTGTCTCCATCTATACTCTTGACCACATAAGCATGATTGCCCACTAAATCTTGACTATCTCCATGAGTTATGTCAACCCAATCATCTGGAATTAGGATATCAAGTGCATTGTTGAGACGTTGCCATGTGGTAGGTTTGATGCCCACTGTAACAGGGTTTCCCTCTTTGAGCGCCTCTTGGATGTTTTTGCCAATTTCATCTGCAGAATCTTTACGGATGTTCAGTGTGTCTATTGATTTACCTGTCAATGAACGCATGATTTCTCCTGGATCACCGCCAGCAATTTTCTCGTAATCTTTGGTTTCTGTGCCTCCTGTCTTCCATTTCACATAAGCTTTTTCTACCAATGAAACCCATTCTTCCCCTTTCTGCGTAGACGTGGCGAAAGATCTGCCGCTCTTGCTTGTTGGGAAATCATCTGTTACGGTTATCTCCACAGGGTTTCCGTCGTTATCGTAAAAAGTCACCGTATAAGTTCCGTCTTCATTCTTCCTGATGGCTTGCTCAATACACTCTGGGTGCAAGTATGCGATTGCCCCCATTCCTGCAATAAGATAGCAATCACCTAGTGCGCCTTGTTGAATATCAAATAGGGCTGGGCCACCAATAAATCGCTCATCTTGCATTGCTGTTTTTGAATCCCAATTTACCCATGACATCCCTACAAAGTTTCCGGCTGCCATATTATCTTCATGCTCGAATGTGTCTGCAACTCGAGTTAGCTTGTGCCCTAGATCTTCTAATCCTTGCGAAGTCTGCAAGCTGGCTGATTGTGTCTGGGAAAGCAATGACTCAGCTCTTACGCGGCTCACCCCTTCCCAAGCCCAAGTATCTAAACTACTAATGGCATTCTGCAATTCACGCCCAATTTCCGTCACACGATTGCTCTCCGCGATAAGCCGTTTGCCAACTTCTCTAGCACGCGTTGTGTTGATGCGAATTTGTGTCATGGCTTTTCTCCACTATGCATAATTCTGATTTGGATCTTGATATCCTGGCTCATTAGGAAATAACATAAAAAGTCGTTCTTGTTCAGCGCGTTCATTGACTGTCTTGAGGAACTCTTCAACAACTTGATCAGAGTATTCTGAAAACTTCCCCCCGGGTGCAACTGAGACTCGTGCAACATCTTCAATACTGGCAGCTATGCCATCGCCTGTTTTGCCTATCCCTTCAATGCTTGTTACAACACCTTCGCCAGTTCTGCCAATACCACCTAGAGTCTCGCCTATCCCATCACCTGTTTTACCAATACCCTGGAGAGTATGCCCAATACCGTTCAAGGTAGTATCGATGCCTTTGGCTGGATCCCGCAAGGCTTGTCCAATACCATCAACAGTCTCACCGATGCCAAAACCAGTTTGGGCGAAACCGCCGACAGTCTCAACAAGACCCCCGCCAGTTTGAGCGATCCCACTACCGATTTGGCCGCCCCCCTCACGTAAACGATCAATTCCCCCACTGATGTTGAGTTGATCACCTGGGATTTGAAGGGAAGCCGCAAACTTGCTTGTTTTATCAACGATACTGGGTTTGATGGTTTCAATAGGGTTGCCATTCAATAAGTGATCTCGGAATAATGTATAGCGTTGCATACGATATTGGTTTTCAGTTGTATAGTATTCGTTGATAGCTTCTGGCAGTGTCTTGTCCGGGTTGTCTTGGAGCATTTTGACGATTGCAAACGCGTCTACGTCTCCATCCAAATCGCCTTTATTGATCATGCCATCATTAAATGCGGCTTGTACATTGTCATATGTGCCAAGTTCCAGGCTTGATACTACTCCACCCAGGTCACCAATGTAGGTGCAAGCTTCTAGGTTATTAAACCCCCCTGCGAGTTCAGCGCCTTTCCCAAGCCAGTCATTTGGGGTAGGGTTGTAATAAGCCGCAAGCCCAGCGAATACGTGGGCCATGTTGATAGTTGCTCCCCCAACTGCAATTTGCTCGATTTTTAGACTTTCGCACAAGTTTTCAATTTTGTTCAAGGTATCCGAATCCAATCCTAGAGATTGCAATGGATCACCGATAAAGTGATTGTATCCCCCTCGGGGGTAGGCTTTGTGCAATAAAATGGCACTGATGAGCTGGTTGAGTTCTTCAGTAGTCAGGTTTGGGAATTTTTCTTTAAGGATTGTGGTGAGTTTTTCCAGGTTCTGCGAAAACATACCCAGAGGCATTCCCTCAAGTTGATATAGGGTTTTTCCTTGTGATACAAAAACTACCCACGACATTCCCACAATGTTTTGAGCTGCCGTGGCATCTTCTTGCTCAAACACATCTGCTGTGTGCACCAGCTTGCGTCCCAGATCGTCTAGCCCTTGCGATGCCTGTGTACCTGTCGACTGCACCTGCGAAAGCAAGGGCTCGGCCCGCATACGACTTATGCCGTCCCATGCCCAAGTATCCAGATTGCTGATGGCATTCTGCAGTTCACGCTCAATTTCAGCTAGGCGATTTCCATCAGCGATGAGCCTTTGTCCAACTTCTCTGGCGCGATCTGTATTAATGCGAATGGTCATTGCTTACTCCTGGTGTCAGTTGCGCAGCGCGTACGTTTTGCCTATAATGGTTCAGTCAAGGGTTTGTGTGCATTCAAGATAATTTCAAGGACATGGTTTGCTGGTAAACCTTGTACGGTCACGTTATCAGCATCTACATGATTGGCTTGTATTACCCAGTTGTTTGTTTGATCTGCTACAAGGGTAATGATTTTTTGTGTCAATTTAGCGCCTGCGTTCTGAATTTGGCGTGCTCCAGCGCCAGTGACAATCGGGAAACTTCTGCTAATAGATAAAGGTGTTACTTTCTAGTACTGTGGATAATGATCCTAAAAGCCGAATTGGTTTAACCAGAAATATTCAATGAATATATGAATAAAGGTCAAAGTAAAAGACTTGCAATTTGCATCTTGCAAGATAAATGGTATAATTTAATTATATTCAAACCACAAAGATTGTCCAATTGGAGGAATAACTTATGACTGATATACGTGTTGCCCCAGAGCGGCTTGAAGCGGTTGCGAGCACGTTTGATGCGAAAAAGAACGAAACGGAGAGCATGATCAGTACATTGAAGAGCACAATGGACAACCTAGATACTGAGTGGGATGGTGTGGCTCAACAAAAGTTTTATGCCCAATGGAATGAAATGATCCCCAAGATGACCCAGTTCACGAGCCTTCTAGGTGAAATCTCGTCTGAATTGCGCCGCATTGCTCAAGTGTTCCGTGAGACAGACGAGCGGGTGATTTAGTGTGGCAATGCTATATTTGGCATTTAGGTTAAGCAAAGCAAAGAGCAAAACATAAAAAAGAAAGGAGTTGAAACAAATGGCTGATATTCGTGTATCCCCAGATCGTCTCAGAAGTGCTGCTTCTTCATTGGAAACCTATAAAGGTCAGACTGATGACATGCTGAACACAATGGTTAGAACAGTCAATGACCTGTCAGGTGAGTGGGCTGGTATGGCACAAATTGACTATGCAAATATGTTTAATGAGCAAGTGCCTAGAATGCAGACCCAAATCCGTGATGTCTTGGAGAATCTGATTCGCGAGTTGCGTCGTGTTGCAGATACCTTCGAGAGAACAGATATAGAAGTTTTGTAAGTTCTCCTCGACTCAATCCAGAACGGCGATGACGATGACGTTTCCCATCGCCGTTTTTTATTGGTTTCCTGAGATATCTTGCCACCTTGCTGAAGGTATTCCTTTATCACTCCAATGTTGCCTTAGCTTTTCAACTTGGGTGGTAATGTTATCCTCATCGCCGGGGGTCGCTATTTGGAGCATTTCTCTTGAACCACCATGTACCAAGTAGCCACGGCCACGAAGCATTTGCTTGATTTCTTTAGCAGTTGCTCGAACTCCGAGAATATTCAATTCGTTTGGATCTAAAACTCTTAACACAAAACCTGACAGCCAACCTTTCACTTGTTTTATGAGTGGATCACCAGTGTAGGATACATCTAGATTAGGCAATGGCCCTGTAGTAATTGAGTGTATCCCTAAATTGTTCTTTCCGCATCGGCCAAGTTTTTCCAATATGCTTTTGACATCTCTTTCAGTTTCAGTCATCTTGGCAAAATCATTGTAATCATCGAATACTATTATAATACGAGGTTGGTTGTTGATTTGGGAAGGAGAGTTATTTGCAAGTTGTTCGCGATGCTGTATCTCGGCTTCGATTTTGCTCATCGCATCACCTTTATAAAAACTCTCCGAGTCGCGGCAGTAGTTCAGAATGTGGGGTAGCTTTTCTACAGGGCGTAAGCTATTCCGCCGTGCAGTCACCAAAACAAATTGTACTTGTTCCGGAGATTTTGATTCAGCAAGTGCAAGTATCCAAGTTAGAAGTAGGGTGGTTTTACCACTTTGTGGTGTGCCTACAACAATCCAATCTGGCCCATCTGCTACAAAATCAACATACACAGGTCGTAAGCGTGCAATATCTAGACCCAGTGGCACAGCAAATGAGGAAGGTGGTTGAATTTGGTCAATCGAGAGGTAGGCAAGTTGTTCGAGAAGAATAAAGTCAGGGCATAACTCCATGCGGTCGGGGCGTTGTCCTTTCCAGGATTGGTTCATGCTGTCTATGATTCGTTGCAATTCAGGAATCTGCAAATTTTCGTCTTGCTCATACCCCGGCGATGCTGTTTGGAATTCAAGAGGAGGACGCCCGTACCAACCCCGGCCAGCAGGTATTTTTTGG
>JBGSMF010000453.1:0-2499 GCA_041740315.1 Thermoflexales bacterium | reverse complement strand
CCGCCTCCCCCTCTCCTCCTCCTGGCTTCGCCTCCTCCTGCTCCGCTCGCCCTTCGCTCAGATACGCCACCAGTTCCGCCTTGCGCTCTATCAAAACCCTCCGCACGGCTGGACTCATCCACCCCTCGGGTGCGCTATAGCACAGTTCGCCCCCCTCCACCCATAGGCTCAGCCCGCTATCACGCAGCTCGCCTAGAAATTCGGCTATCCCTAGCGTGTTTGGTATTGCAGTGATCAAAATATGCTTCCACTTAAAAAGTCATACCTGCGTCATCTGCTTTTCCACAGAGATCGCTTTCGAGCACAGTTTACGATTAGAGACAAATACATAAAAGCTGCTGGGTTGAATGGCAAATTTTGACAGCAAATATATTGCCAGAAAAATTTAAAGCAGGTGTGAACAGACTTGAAAACATCACCGGTAAATCAGGGTAACTAGACACAACCAGCAACGGTGGTTGGGAGGCAAATGAAGCAAACCAAGAGGAACTGTTAAACCAAGATGAATTGTCGAGAACGATTAACCAACTAGGGGGGGGACTAGTCATGGTTCACTGCCCTATGCTATGAGATTGCGTTCACTGCGACCATTATATAACAACCTTCACACAAGTCAAGAGTAATTGTAGCCATCGACCGGTTATTTCGGGCTATTCACCTCTTAATCTTTTTTCGAGCATCGCCTTTTTTTCGGCTGAAAGACTGGCTTGCCGTTTCGAGAATCTGCCTCTCCGCTGTATAAGGTTATCTTCTGTGTTGCGGAAGGGAAGCTTGCTTTGCTGCGATTCGATAACAGCATCGGATGGGAATGCAGGACGCTTGATTTTTAATTCGGACAGCAAAACTGCAAGGGGCCGACCAGGATCAGCGATGACGTTTTTTAGCAAAATTTGATAGTTGTCCAACATCTGGCTAATAGTATCACTGTCGAAAAGGTCTGTATTGTACTCCAAGGCACATTTTAACTCCTGTCCCCTGTTTTCAATCTCCAATGTCAAATCAAAGGGAGAAATCCCAGCATCGAACTCGACCGGAGTCAATATCAAGTCTGGCAACGCAGGAACTTTTGCGGGGGCATTCTGGAGCACAAACATGACCTGAAAGATCAAACTATAACGTTTATCCCGCTCCGGCCTAAGCGCCTCCACCAACTTGGGAAAAGGAAGAACCTGATGAGCATAAGCATCCAGTGTGATTTGACGCACCTGCATCAACAGCTCAAAAAATGTAAGATCGTCTGTTAGATGAGTGCGCAATGCCAAGGTATTGACAAAACAACCAATAAGCGGCTCTATTTCTGTCCAGTTTCGATTGGCAACAGGTGAACCAACAACAATATCTTCTTGCTTGGTATACCCATAGAGCAAGGCTTTGAATGCAGCCAACAGTGTCATAAAGAGAGTAACACCTTCTCGTTGGCTCATTGCTTCAATAGCCTCTCGAAGAGATGTAGAAAGCGTCAACAATTGGCAATCGCCATGGGAGGTCTGAACAGGAGGGCGTGGCCGGTCAGTAGCAAGTTTCAATACAGGGGCAGCGCCATCTAGTCGTTGCTTCCAGTACGCAAGTTGAATCTCAAGAGTTTCTCCCTGCAACCATTCTCGTTGCCAGGCCGCAAAATCAGCATACTGAATAGGGAGGTTGGGTAACGGCGAAGGTTGATTGGTTATAAAAGCTGTATAGAGAGTGGCCAATTCACTTTGAAAAACGCCCACCGACCAGCCATCGCAAATAATATGGTGCATGGTCAATAGCAGCAAGTGATCAGTTTCATCCAACTGCAACAAGGTACCTCTCAGCAAAGGTCCCTTGGTCAAATTAAAAGGTCGTTGGGATACTTGTTTGACTAGGCTTTGCGCCTCAGCCTGCCGTTTGATTTCAGTCAGATTACGCAGATCAACCCTAGGTAGAGTCAAGGTCATGCTAGGTGCAATCAACTGAATGGGATGGCCATTCACGATAGGGAAAGTGGTGCGGAGCGTTTCATGTCGCCGCATAATCTCATTTAAACTTTTTTCCAACGCAATCACATCGAGCAAGCCCTGCAAGCGCATTGGGAAAGAAGTATTATAACCTGCGTTGCCAGGTTCCAATTGGTCAATCAACCATAACCATTCCTGCGCAAAGGAAAGAGGAGAGTGCTCTCGTGAAACGCGTTGAATGGGTGATACCAGCAAGCCATGTTTCGCCTTGGTCGCCGTCTCAATATGTTCGGCCAAGGCCACCACAGTGGGTGACTGGAAAAAGCTGCGCAATGACAGCTCTATATGGAAAGCTTGGCGCAAGCGCGAAATGATCTGGGTTGCCAACAACGAATGTCCTCCCAACTCGAAAAAGTTGTCATAGATACCCACTGCATCTAGCCCCAGCACCTGCCCCCAGATTTCTGCCAGCTGGCTCTCGGCTGGCGTCCGCGGCGCCACATAGGGAGCCTTTGATTGCAGTTGGCCCTGCTCTGGCGCAGGTAGCGCCCGCCGATCCACTTTGCCGCTCGGCGTC
>JBGSMF010000452.1:0-7205 GCA_041740315.1 Thermoflexales bacterium | reverse complement strand
GGCCAAGCTGCCCGGCGTTTCCCGCCGGCGCGGTGCGGGACGGCTCGGCGCTGGCCAGCACGCCAAGCGCGACAAGCGAAAGCAGAAAAAAGGGAATGAACACGGTCAATGCGATGCGCGCGATGCGCGACGGGAAAATTGAAGACATTGTTGACTCCTGATAGTTTGGGTGTTATTCGCTTCAATTTGGGGACGGCAATCATCCATCGTACCCAAATATAGCAAAGGGTGGGGGACAAAGGTGGGGACAGAGATACACAATGGATGGACTATTGTTCTTTTCAGAGTGAAATGCAGTACCAGGTTTTGCACGGCCAAGCTCCTTGTTTCACGCTCCTGCATTTGGGAGGTGGACATGCCATCGCCATTTGTTTTTGATCAACAAGCGATAGGTTAGCAGCCGCCCTGCGCGGATTTCGTCACACATCTGTTCGAATGTCATACCTAACGCCTCAGGGGCTTTTTGCACAGGCGCCATATCCGCGCAGAGGGAGTCCGAGCCGTTCAAGCGTGAAATATCCTGCTCTGTCAATTTTACCCACACCGGCGACTGAGGCCGGCTCTGATAGCCGGCTAACAAGCCGCGCTTGAACCATTGTGTGATCATTGAAGCCCTCACCCCCAATCGCTCGGCGGCTTCTGTGGCCGCAATCAGACCATCACCACGCGGGCCTGGCTCTGAGGTAGAGTATGGACAGCCAGTTGGAATAGCATAGTTCCTGCGCAAGTTCTTCACCCGGCGGCGATTCCAAGCCTTGCCAGTGACAGTATACACCTTTTCCGCATTCAAGATGTCGGCAATTTGATCGTCGGGATGGCGCTGAGCCAACTCACGAATACGATTGACCACAGCTCGTTCTGTCCGGCAACCCGGTTTGGGACGCTCTGCTTCCACCAGAGTGGTGGTGCCCGTCTGCCAACGAATTCGGATCAGGCTCCAACCCGGCTTGGTGAAAGAATCCAGGCTGACATCCTGAATCAGGCAACGGATGAGTCGCTTGCGCTCCTCCTGTGTAGTGGTGTCGGCATACCACAAAGCCGGGATATCTTGGGCCAATCGCCGGATAAGGGCTTGGTCGGCCTCAGTCAGTGGCGCTAGTTCCTGGGCCTGGGTTTGAACCCACTCACGCTCCAAACGTTGCTGTGTTTGCAGTTTATCTTCCCACTGTCGCTCCAACTCGGCTGCCACCAGCCTGTTATCAGGATCAACCTGATTGTAGCGCCGCCGCGCCAACTCGGCCTCATAGCACGCACGCTCTAGCCGCTGTTCCCACTGAGCGACCAAGCTCTTCCGCTGAACTTCTACCTCTTCCAGAGCTGCCAGGGCCACTTCAAGCTGTGCCGGTTGGACAGCTTTCAGAAAAACCCGAGTGATGGCCGCATCAATAGGGGGCATCGTAAACGTCTGACATGTGGGATCGCCGTATTCTCTTCTGGTCACCTCACACACATAAGCCGCTTGATGACCATAACGTATGTGCAACGCCCGACCGCAGCGCGCGCAAAAGACAATGCCTTGCAATAAGGCCATCCCTGAACGTGGAGCGCCTTTTGTCCAGTGCGTGCCCTGGCTATTCTTGCGCAGCCGCGCCTGGTTCTCCAGGTATTGTTCCCAGCTAATGTAGCCAGGGAAGGCACCCTGTTTCAGCACGACCCAGTCCTCCATCGGCAACTTGCGGACAATGACCTTCCCCTCAGCGCCCGGCAGCCGGTTGCCCTGGCGTTTGCCATAGGTATAGGCTCCGGCATAGCCTGGATGGGTAAGGATGCGGTGGATGATGCCATAACTTGGTCTGACCCATTCGATTTCGCCCTTGTCCGGCCCAGTTTGGACACATCGCGGCAATTCAAGTTTGCGCTCTCGGAAGTAGAGCATGACAGCCCGCCCAGTGCCCAGGCACTCAAATTGCTCAAATATCAAGCGGATGACTCCCTGCACTTCCTGATTGGAGGTGAAGACGACTTCTCCGTTTGGCAATCTATCATAACCCACCGGCAATCGAATAGCCAGTTCGCCCCGGCGCGCCTTGTTCAGTTGGGCTGCAATCAATTGCGTGCGCATATTATACCACTGCGCTTCCGCAAAAGCGCCCTTGAGACCCAACAGCATCCGGTCATCATAGTTGCGTGGGTCATACACCCCGCTGGCGTCACTGACCAACGTTCCACACAGCGAAGCTAGATCCAGCAGCCGATACCAGTCCCCGCAATTGCGGGCCAGCCGTGAGACATCCGTCACCAGAACAATGCCGACACGCCCCAGCCCCACGGCGCTTACCAGGTCTTGGAATCCTTGCCGGTTGGCGCTCGTCACCGCTGTCTTGCCCAAATCGTCGTCAATAACAACGATCTGTTCCTCTGCCCAACCCAATGCCCGCGCATGATTCACCAACTGGTATTGCAAGTCCTGGCTCTCCAGGTTCTGCTCAACCTGGCGTGGCGAGGATTGCCGAATGTAGACATAGGCCAGCCGCTCCAAGTGGGGGGCATGAATTTTGGCATGCTTACTCACGCCTCACCTCCTGCGTTGCTCTGGGGAGTGTTGGCAACCGTTTGACCAACATCATCACCAACACCATCTCGAGCTCGCGTTGGCATTGGGCTGGCAACTGGTCCCAAGCAAGCAAAGAGGCTGTCATTTCCTGCTTGTGATTGGGGGTTCTCAGATAAAGATCTGGATCCAAAGGGCGCTCCATGGGGCAATACCTCCTGTGTTTGATTTGCAGTTAGATATTGCACCATTCTAGCCAATCGGAGCAATGCTACCGCATCTGCCCAGAGTCCTTCAGTCGAGGTTTCAGGCGTGACTGGCCCTGGCTCTCGGGGATCCTGTACCGGAACAGCCCAAGATAGAGGAATACTGGCACAGGTCTGATCGGCCAGCTCAATGACCCATTGCTGCTCAGTGTAGGTAGGATGCCTGGCTTGGTTTACAACTCGGACAAGTTGGCCCACCAGGGGATGATGGGGATGAATGATACGAACATATCGCACAGAGGGGGATTCTTTGGGAGTATTCTGTTGCGCACGACCCGCCCCGCAACACTCGGAGTATGTCGCTTCCCGCCTCAAGGTTTTCTCTGCCATCAGTCGAATCATACGGGTAGCCAAATTGAGGCTTTTTCCAATCCGTTCCCCACAAACTCCGCGTCCATTCCCATACATTGCCGGCGCAATCCAGCAAGCCATAAAGACTTGCGCCCAAAGGGTACGCGCCCACCGGCGTGGCATCGCCCTTACTGCCTTTGCCGGTATTGCATCGCTTGGCGTCCCACTGATCGCCCCACGGATAAATGCGCCCTGATCCTGAGCCTATCGAAGGACCTCGAGATCCCTTCTCCCACTCGGTCTCGCTAGGCAAGCTGTACGGCTTGCCCGTCACCTCGGCCAGCCAGCGGCAGTACGCCATTGCATCATACCAGCTAACATCGACTACTGGATGCTCTTCTTTGCCGCTTGGCGGCTTTCCACCCTGCCAATACCCCGGCGGCTCGTGGCCGACGGCCTGCACAAATGCCAAATACTGCGCGTTGGTCACCGGAATTTTTGCCAGGTAATAGTCTGGCAGGTACAAGCTGTGCTGCGGCTGCTCCTTATTATCAGCGTCTTTGTCCTTTTTAGAATCGCTGCCCATCAGAAACTCACCGGCAGGGATAAGAATCATTTCAGACTCAAGCATATGGACACCTGCAAGTGGATTTAATGGTCTGGCTTGCCGGCAGTCTGCGGAGCCCTCACTCGAACACAAGCGCAAAATGGTAGTTTCCCTGGAAGATGGGTGCTCTGAATTTTCCGGTTTGTCTAGGCGTTTGGGCCAATTTCGCGTTATCCACTCGATATCAATGTCGTTATCGAGACCTTTCTCCCTCTTGAGCACCTCGTATTCTTGCGAGCCTGGCAGTGGCGTCTCCATCACAGCTTGGATAAACTCGTCTGGGGGACGATAGTGGTGCGCGACCACATAGTGATAGATCAAATCCGGCGCAGCGTATACTGTGCCATCCTGCCCTACCACGCGAACCTCCGCCGAGCTGAGCTTGAGTGTCTTATCTCGTCGCTCATAAATAGGGAACCCAAATGTTTGGCAGAATTCACATCCGTGATCCCCTCTGCTCCGAAACACAGGCTTGCAGCAAAAAGCCCATAGCCGGTCAATGAAAGAATCCGGCACGACCCCTTGAGAATAGGCGTGCTCTTTATCAAGCCAGCCAACATTCAGAGCAGAACGGGGGATAACATGACGATTATAGGTATAGGGAGAAAGGTCTGGATAATATGTCTTTTGACCTCCAGTTTAGATGGATTGAAGTAGCAATACAGCCAATTGCTTTTTTACCTCTGATAGTTGTTGCCTATCTCAATGGCACGCCTAACGGAAGCATCAGCCGCTTGCCGGATGCGACACGTAACCTTCGCGCCCCGAAAGATGATGACAACGCGAAAGTAGCCCTGGAACTCGGCGCGTAAGGCAAGTCGGCTGCATGCAGTGTTAGCCCGCTGACAAAGTAGCCCTATGCCCTGTTGCGCCAAATGGCTTGGCCTATTATACCCCAAGTTGGCTCAGGTTGGTTGGCCCCAGGGATGCCATAGATGGGCGCGAGAAGCAATCTATCGTTTCACCCTGCACAAGGCACTGGTTTACCAAACCCGAAAGTTGTTTTGGCCTTGAGTGGCGCAAGGATGTTAGGTGTTTTTCGGGTGCGTCTCATCTGGGCAGGCATTTCCCTGTTTGCCTAACCCGACTTGGCCTAGCAAAATGCTTGCTTATTGAATCACCCTCCGCGTGGCACTCATAACGCCGGAGGTATGTGTAGCCTGCGCCCAGTGAGACGCCGATGAGTTTCACCCTAGCTGCGCTACACCAAGGCCAACCGTGTCAAGTTGATGGTTTGGTTCACGGCCATAGCTGGCTTGAGATATTGTTGACTAATCACACAATCGCGCCCAATCGAATCATAACAAGTCAAGATGCTTTACCTTGGCTGTGCTGATGAGGCCAATGATTCAACCTGACGGTTTGGGTCATGCTCTTGTTTTGCGTGCGATCGGGCTATCCATACAGATGCACCCAGCCAAGCCATAGCAACCAGAAGCCTTGCCTCTGCTTTGCCATAGCGGGCTAACGTAAGCATCAGCCGCTTGCCGGATGCGACACGTAACCTTCGCGCCCCGAAAGGTGATGACAACGCGAAAGTAGCTCTGGAACTCGGCGCGTAAGGCAAGTCGGCTGCATGCAGTGTTAGCCCGCTGACAACATAGCCCAATGCCCTATTGTGCCAAGTGGCTTGGCCTATTATACCCCAAGTTGGCTCAGGTTGGTTGGCCCCAAGGATGTCACCGAAGGGCGCGCGAAACAGTCTATCGTTTCACCCTGCACAAGGTACTGGCTTCCCAAACCAGAAAGTTGTTTTGGCCTTGATCGGCGCAAGGATGTTAGGTGTTTTTCGGGTGCGTCTCATCTGGGCGGGCATTTCCCTGCTTGCCCAACACGACCTGACCTAGCAAAATCATGTAATGTTTAGCGGCGCGAGTTGCGCCGAATAACCCAATTCCACTTTTTGCGGTATTCTATCCTCCGCACTTGATACGCGGAGGACACACGTGAACGTTCAAATCGAGTTACCCAATTGTACTTTACCAACTGAACACCAGGCTATACTTGACACCGTCAACCAATTGCTGGCGCTCGTGCCGGACAACGAGGACGCCGAGGTGGTTCTGCGACTCGGCATGGTGCTTCTGGAAGTGGCTGATGTAGCGCCACAGTCTGACTTGGCGGCAGCGGTCGGCTACAGCCAAACCCGCTCAGTGCGCGTGTACAAAGACCGCTTGCAAGCCGAAGGCTTGGCCGGGTTGTTTGATCGGCCTATTCCAGGACGGCCAGCCGTGACGACGCAAGCGAGTGTAGAAAAAGCCCTTGTTCAGGTGATCTTGCAGGCTGTGATCGAAGAGCAGGTTCTGCCGGACGACGAGACCTTGTGTGAGCGGGTGAATCAGCATCTGAGTGAGCAGCAATCGCCGCAAGCCGAGCAGGTGACGACCTCGATGGTTGAGACCATTCGTCTGCGGTGGGGTCTCCAACGTCCGCCCCTCAAGCAAGCCCTCCAAGCGGCTCAGGTCTTGACGCCAGCGGAAGAGCAGACACAATTGGGACGCACGCAAGTTGGCGGCGCATTCATCTTGGCCATTTTGCTGGTCGAAACGGGTTGGCTGAAATTGGCCAAGCAGGCGCCGATCGCGGCGGGCTATGCGATCACGGCGACGCAATGGTTGCTGACCAGCCTCTTTTCAGTCATCTTCAATGTGCGTCGGGCGTTTCATCTGGACGATGTATGTGACATGGGCTTGGCCCTGCTCACCGGTCGGCCTCGCCCGTTGTCTCACAGCACGTTTCAGCACATCGCCCGTGCTATTTCCGCACAGGAGGCCAAGAAGTTCTACGACGCCAGCGCCAAGCGGGAAGTCGACCGCCTGGGCAAAGCCGCGTGCCGGATCAGCGTGGATGGGCACAATTTGCCCCGCTACACTCACGTGGTGGACTTGGCCAAGGGCAAAATCGGCAATACGGGCCGTATTCTCAAGGCTGAAGAACTTGTCCTGGCCTACGCTTTGGATGACCATGTCTGGCTGGGCCTGCGGGCTTATCACGGCACCAACAAACTCAGCACTGGCTTGGTCGAGATCGTAGCCGACATCCTCAAGTGGCGTGGCCCAGACCACGGCGTGCTGCGCATCTTTTTCGACAAAGGCGGCGCGTGTGGGCACGTTTTGCGTGACCTGCTCGAATGTCCACAGGTGCTGTTCTACACCCTGGCCAGGCGGAGCGAGGAGAACGTGCAAGTTTGGGAGAAACTTGACAAGCGTGATTTTGAGCGCAAACGCTTCAGCTTTGACAAGCACGCTCACTTGCCCAAAGACCAGCGCCCCACCTATCTTCTGGCTGACATGGAGATGGTCATCAATGTCTGGGAGAACCGCAAACTGATTGGCACGGTGACCGTGCGCGCCATTGTACTCCACAACCCACTCGGCCAGACGCCAGCCGAGCGTTGGCCCGTCGTCCTGCCTGCCTGGCGGCAGCTATCCATTACCCACATCTTTTTCCGTTGTGGGATGCGCAAGTTGCCAAGTTTCGGCCATATCATTCAAACGCTGCCAGCCGCGCCACAGGACTTTGGCGCCGGGTTCGCCGTCGTGCTTGCGGC
>JBGSMF010000451.1:0-3132 GCA_041740315.1 Thermoflexales bacterium | reverse complement strand
CTTGTCGCGCCGTTTGATGGCGTGGTGGTCTCGCTCAATGTCAAGCCGGGTGAGCTGGTAGCGCCGGGCGCGCTGGCGGTGCGCCTGGCCGATCTTGCCGCCTGGCAAATCGAAACCGACGACCTGACCGAGCTGGATGTGGCCCGCGTGAGCGAAGGCGCGGCGGTCACCATCACCTTTGATGCCATCCCCGATTTTGAACTGTCTGGCAAGGTGGCGCGCATCAAGGCGCTGGGCGAAAACAAGCGCGGCGATATCGTCTACACCGTCATCATTCAACCCGACAAGCACGACGAGCGCCTGCGCTGGAATATGACGGCCTCGGTCTCCATCTCACCACGCTAAAAATTACCTCCCTCTCCTCATTGGGGAGAGGGTTGGGGTGAGGGGCAAAACTCTAGCCGAGTTTCTGTGGAAAGAAACCCGGCTTTTGAAATCTCCTTGATGGATAGAAGGCAAGGGTGAGAAATGACCAACTGCTTTATCCTTGCGAAGGTTCTTAAACCTTCGCAAGGATGATTTTATGCCGCTTTACGCGCGGCGGGCTTGCCGCCGGCCGGGGGCTTTTTTACCTTGGCCGTTGTTTTCTTGGCTGGCTTGGGCCTGGGAGCCGCCAGCAAAGCGTGCTCTAGCACTTGATCCATGTGCTCGACCATAATAAATTTAACGTCTTGCAGCACTCGCTTGGGCACGTCTACCAGGTCTTTTTTATTTTTCTTGGGAATGATCATGGTCTTGATGCCCGCCCGGCGCACCGCCAACGTTTTTTCCTTCAACCCGCCGATGGGCAGCACGCGCCCGCGCAGCGTGATTTCGCCCGTCATGGCCACATCGCGGCGCACGGCCCGCCCGGTAAAGGCCGAAATGAGCGCGGCGGCAATGGTAATGCCCGCCGATGGGCCGTCTTTGTGTATAGCGCCTTCGGGCGCGTGCACGTGAATATCTAGCTTTTCAAACTTGCGCTGGTTAATGCCCAGATCTTTGGCGCGGCTGCGTGTGTAGCTAAAGGCCGCCTGGGCAGATTCTTGCATCACCTCGCCCAGTTGCCCCGTCAGCGTCAGCGTGCCCTTGCCTTCCATCAGCGACACCTCAACCGGCTGCAAATCACCGCCGTTTTCAGTCCAGGCCACGCCGGTGGCCACGCCCACCTGGTCTTTTTCTTCGCCCAGGCCGTAATCGTAACGCGGCGGGCCAAGGTATTTTTCCACCAGGCCGGGGGTGACGGCGCCCACAAAGCGTTTGCGTTCGGCCACCCGCCGGGCCGTCTTGCGGCAAATGTTGGCAATCTCGCGTTCCAGGTTGCGCACGCCGGCTTCGTAGGTGTATTCGCGGATCATGGACTGCAGGGCTTTTTCGCCAAAGCTCAGTTGCTTTTTGGTCAAGCCGTGTTCTTCCAGTTGGCGCGGGATGAGGAATTGTTCTGCAATGCCCAGCTTTTCTTCCTCGGTATAACCGGGGAATTCAATCACCTCCATCCGGTCGCGCAGCGCCGGCGGGATGGTATCCAAAATATTGCAGGTGGTCACAAACAGCACCTTGGATAAATTGTACGGCACCTCTAGATAGTGGTCCGAAAAGCCAAAGTTTTGCTCTGGGTCCAGCACCTCTAGCAAAGCGGCGCTGGGATCGCCGCGAAAATCTTCGCCCACCTTGTCAATTTCATCCAGCATGAACAGCGGGTTGATGCTGCCGGCGCGGCGCATGGTCTGAATGCTGCGCCCCGCCAGCGCGCCGATGTAGGTGCGGCGATGCCCGCGGATTTCCGCCTCGTCGCGGATGCCGCCCAGGCTGACGCGGATGAACTTGCGCCCCAGCGCCTCGGCGATGGATTTGCCCAGGCTGGTCTTGCCGGTGCCCGGCGGCCCCACAAAACACAGCACGGGCGCGCGCATCTTTTCGGCGGCCAGGTGGCGCACGGCAATGTATTCCAAGATGCGGTCTTTGGCCTTGGGCAGCCCGTGGTGGCGGCTTTCCAACACCTTGCGGGCGTTTTCTACATCCAGGTTGTCTTTAGTCGTCTCGTTCCACGGCAATTCGATGAGCCAATCGAGATAAGTGCGAATGATGCCGATCTCGGGCGATTGCGGCGGCATGGCCTGCAGGCGCTGCATTTCTTTGGCGGCCTTGGCTTGCACTTCTTCTGGGAATTCTTTGGCCGCAATCTTTTCGCGCAGTTCGTTGATTTCTTGCTGTTGCAAATCGCCTTCGCCCAACTCGGTCTGAATGGCCTTGATTTGCTCGCGCAAGTAAAACTCGCGCTGCGAACGGTCTACCTCGCGCTGCACTTGCGATTGGATGCGGTCTTCGATCTCTAGCACGTCCAACTGCTTGGCCAGCAAAATGCTCAGGCGCTGCAGGCGCTGGGTGGGGTCGTAAATTTCCAAAACGCCCTGGCGCTCGGCCACATCCAGCTCGATGGTGGAAGCGATCAGGTCGGCCAGCCAGCCCGGCTCATCCACGTTCATGGCAAACACATAGGCGTCTTCGGGCAAATTGCGATTGAGCTGCACCACTTTTTCAAACAAAGCCAGCACGGCTCGCATCAGCGCCTCGGTGGTGATGGGCTTGTCGGTGATCTCCCAGATCAGGCGGGCGCGCACGCGATAGTACGGCTCTAACTGGGTAAAGTTGAGAATTTGCACGCGGTACTGCCCATGGGTCAACACGCTGGTGGTGCCGTCGGGCATGCGCAGCGTGCGGGCAATAGATACCTGGGTGCCAATGTTATATAGGTCGCTTGGCTGCGGCTCTTCAATTTCCTGGTCGCGCTGGGTGGCTACCACCAGCATGCCGTCGCCGGCCTGGGCTGCCTCGATGGCCTTCATCGAGCGGTCGCGCCCCACGAACAAGGGCGTAACCATGCGCGGGAAAAGCACCGTATCGCGCACAGGCAGCAAGGGACATTCAATGATATCTTCGTGCTCGCGCAGCAGGCGGCTGGGGACGCGGTCGTGTGAAAACATCCATTGCTCAGTATCAGGAAAACTAGCGCCGGAGGCAATATCTAGCATATCACGCATAATTGTACCTTTTGTTTTCTACTTTCATATCACTCGTCTGTTTCAGGCGCGGGCTGCCCGCTGCGCTGCGCCCATTCGGCGCGCGCCTCGGCGGCCACAAACAACGATCCGG
>JBGSMF010000450.1:0-10733 GCA_041740315.1 Thermoflexales bacterium | reverse complement strand
CCCTGGCGCTCCGGCAGGAATACCTTGGTCTTGCTGCCACGCTGTCAAGTCTGCCTGTGCAAGCTGCATGGCGGCAATGGCTTGCAGTTGCGCCGGGGTCATTTGCGCTTCAATTTGCGCATACACCGCGTTTTGTTCGGCCACATCATTCAAGGCTTCGCTTTGAATGGCTTGCCACAACGGCAGCAAAGCCTTGGCTTGCTCGAATGTGATAGCCTGGTCTGTCCCTTCCAGCTTGATGATTCCCAGGCTCAGTTGGTCCGCTGCGCTCAATGCGTTTGGAAAAGAGGCATCAAGCGTCTGGCTGGTGTATGTGCCGGCAGAGCTTGAAGTGGGCGCACTGCTGCCGCAGCCGGCCAGGGCTATTGCCACGAAAACCAGAGTCATTACAGAACAAAATCTTTTCATCATTTCCTCCATTTGTATGTAAGCTATCCCATACACTCGCCCATGTCACAGCGATTGTTTTTATTGCTGTCTACATAGCGGCGGCAGTGGCCCGGATACGAACACCCTCTGTTACAGCGCACACTGCACGTTGCCGTTTGGCTGGTCGGCAAACTAGACTCGGATGATTTCAAATCCGATTCATCTGGAAACAGTTCGCTTGCCAGGGTATTGCTGCTGCTTTCTAGTGCGCTGCCGAGGGCGAGTATGCCGGCTGCGCCAACCAGTCCCATCCATTTCAAAAACTCGCGCCGGCCAAGCCCAGACGAAACGGGAACTGTTTGCGGGGCAAGAGCCGCTGGAGAAGCAAAGATGTATCGCCTTGCTACCGAGGCAATCCAACGCCAATGCAGCCCCAGCTTTAGCGTAATGATCAGCAGGGTAGCAATGGAAGCGGCTATGTGAAGATTCTTCCAGGCGTTGTAATTATCCAGAGATAATGCAAGCCATGTCGAAATCAGCACCCCACTGGCAACAATCATAAATAAGCCCAGCAGCAAGCTGAGATCAATCAGGTAAAAAAGCCGCGCGCGTCCCGCTGTGCGCCCCAACAGGCGCTGGGTAACTGATTTGACCCAGTCCCAATGCGCCAGCAGGTGGTAAGCGGCCAGCACGCCAACCGCAACCCCTAGCCACTGGTGCAGCGCAAGGCTGGTCAGGTCTAAAAAGAAAGAGAGCCAGAAAGCAATTGCCAAGATGGCGTCAATGATCCAATTTGTCTTTTGTCTGTTTGTCTTCATGGCATTGCTCATAACATTAACCGTTGACCATTCACCATTACTCCCGTCTCAGCGCCACGATGGGATCCAACTGGGCTGCCTTGGTGGCTGGATAAAAGCCGAAAAAGATGCCCACCGCCGCCGCCGCGCCAAAGGCCAATGGGATCGAAGACCACACAATGGCCATGCGCATCGTACCGAGCGCATTGAACAGGTACGAGCCTCCCACACCGGCCAAAACGCCCGCCAATCCGCCGATCAGGCTGAGCACTATGGCCTCCAACAAAAACTGGAGCTGCACATCGCGCGGGCGCGCGCCTAGCGCTTGCCGCAGGCCAATTTCGCGCGTGCGCTCGGTGACGCTGACCAGCATAATGTTCATAATGCCGATGCCGCCCACCAGCAGCGAGACCGCCGCCACCCAAGCCAGCAAGTTGCGAAAAGTCTCGGTGGTTGAGGCTCGCGCATCAATAATGTTATCTTGGGTTGTCAGGCTAAAACCAGGCGAGTCGGCGGTGGTTTCGTGGCGCTGGATGAGCAAAGCTGTCACCTGTGACATCACACTGCTCATGGTGTCTTTGTTTTCAGCCGACACGTAAATCAAGCGCACCTGGTCTCGATTGAAACGCGCGTCGGTGAATTTTTTAAACACCACCTGGATAGGAATGTATACCTGCCCGTCATAATCGGTGTTCCCAACCACGCCCTTGGTTGCCATCACGCCGACAACGGTGAACTTGGTCGAGCCGATTTTGACGGATTGGCCCAAGGCGCTCTGGTTGCCAAATAGCTCTGTGGCAACATCTGCGCCCAGCACCACCGCCTTGTTGGCTCGGTCATTATCCTCGTCGGTGACAAAGCGCCCCTCGGCCACGTCATAATCGCGCACGCCCATAAAGCCGGGCGTCGTCCCAATCACCGAAATGTCTTCCAACATTGCGCTATCCGATTCGATGTTCTGGGTCGTTGATTGCTCCGCCGAAACGCCATTGATGCCGCTCACGTTTTGGGCAATGGCCCCAATGTCATCGTAATTGAGGCCAGCCGGGCCTTGGCGGGGATTAAAGCCGCCCCGGCTGAACGACGCCGAGACCATGATCAAGTTGGCGCCCAACGAATTGATCTGATCGGCGATTTCGGCCTCCGCGCCGGCGCTGACGGCCAGCATCATAATCACCGATGCCACGCCGATGATCAGCCCCAACGTGGTGAGGAATGAGCGCACTTTGTTGAGTGTCAACCCCTCCCAAGCCACTTGAAATGTTTTCCATAAATTCACTAGTCACCTCCAAGAAAGCGCCTTCGGCGCAGCTTTCGCAGTGGTGGAGCCAAAGGCCCCCTGTGGGTAGGAAAGTTTTATACTTTCCTATACCATAAAAAATCTTTCTCACCACAGAGACGCAGAGATCGAGTTTTTCTATAATTTTCTCTGCGGCCTCAGCGCGCCTTTGGCGTGCGGTGAAAGAGTGGTAAGCGATATGCTCAGTGCGTGTTGCCGTTATGGCCGTTGTGCAGTTCGGCGATGCCGCTGGCATCTAGCTTGTCTGAAGCGATTTTGCCGTCTATCAAGTAAATCACTCGTTGGGCGTGCTCGGCAATATCTAGCGCGTGGGTCACCATCACAATCGTCGCGCCCTGCTCGTGCAGTTGGTGCAGCAGCGCCATAATCTCTTCGCCAGAGCGCGTGTCCAGGTTGCCGGTTGGCTCGTCGGCCAGGATGATGGAGGGGTTGTTGATCAGCGCGCGCGCCACCGCCACCCGCTGCTGCTGCCCGCCCGAAAGCTCGTTGGGCCTGTGGCCCAGCCGGTCGCCCAACCCCACCGATTCCAGTACGGCCACAGCTCGTTCGTAGCGTCCTTTATCCGACAAGTGGCCGTGGCCGGAGCCGTTGGCCCCCTGTGGGTTGTAAAGCGTAGGCAGCATGACGTTCTTGACGGCCGAAAGTCTGGGCAACAGGTTGTAAGATTGAAAGATAAAGCCGATCTTTTTGTTGCGCACGCTTGCCAGGCGATCTTTGCTCAAATGGCTTACGTCTTCGCCATCAAGCATATAGGCGCCGCCGCTGGGCCGATCTAGACAGCCCAAAATATTCATCAGCGTAGACTTGCCTGAACCGCTTGGCCCCATCACTGCCACAAACTCGCCCTTTTTCACTGCCACATCTACGCCGCGCAGCGCGTGAACGGCAATGTCGCCTTTACCGTAGACCTTGGTCATATCGGCAATCTCGATCAGTTCGCGCGCGGTCTCGCCTGTCATGGCATTCCTCCTGGAGGCATCATGCCGCCATCTGGTGGAGCGCCCATGTCCTGAAATTGATTCGAGTTGCTCGATTGGGTGGACTGGGTAGAGCTGCTCTGTGTTCCCAAACTAATTGTCTCGCCCTCTTGAAGGCCCGAAAGAATTTCTGCGTTGACCAGGTCCTTGAGTCCCACTTGGACCGAGCGCATTTCCAGGCTGCCATCATCCTTGACCACAAAAACAGAGTATTGGCCGGTTGAAATCTGGCGCAGGGCCTGCACCGACACCAACAGCGCGTTGCGCGCCTCTGCCGCAACCACCTCGACTTCTGCCGTCATGCCAGATAAAAGCGTTGTTTGAGATGCGTTATCCAGGCTGGCCCACACTTGCACGGCCGAGGTGCTGCCCACCGTCACCAATACCGGCTCTACGCGAATGATTTTGCCCGTAAAGCTATCGTCAGGCAAAGCGTCAAAGGACACGTCTACCTTGTTGCCCACCGCAACTTTGCCCATATCGGCTTCTTCCACCCAAAAGCGCACGAGTGGCGCTTTTAGATCAGCCAGGGTGAAAAGCGACGAACTGCCCGCGCTCTGGCCGACCTGGGCCGAAACGGCCGTGATTGTGCCGTCGGCTGGCGCAACCAAGACGGTTTGTTCTAATGCGCGCTGCGCCTCTGCCAAACTGAGCTTGGCTTGGGTCAGCGCCAGCTCCAATTGCTCTAGCTGGAATGGCTCATTAGACAGCGTGAGTTGAGCGCTATTTACCTTGATCTGGGCATCTTGCGCGGCGCTATCGTCAATGCCTACGACGGCCAGGTTATAGTTGGCCTGCGCGAGCGTCAGATTGTCTTGGGCCTTTTCCAGATTGCTGGCGGCAGACTCGCGCTCGCTTTCTAGCCGAGAAGCGCTTTTTGTTTGCAGTTCCCAATCGCGGGCTGGGTCAAAGGCCGTGGTATAAGCCTCTTGAGCGCTGGCCAGCGCCTCTTGGGCTTGCTTGAGCGCAATGCGGACCGAGCTGAGCTTGTCGCCGCTGAGGGCGGCCGTAGAGACCACCTCTTTGTAATCGGCTTGGGCGGCTTGCAGATTGGCCTGCGCCAGTCCGGCATCTGTCTCGTTCTTTGACAGCGCCAGGTTAATTTCGGCCTGTCGCACTTGAATCTGGGCCTTGGTCACTGCTTCACGAGCCTCGGTGTCATCCAGCCGGGCCAGCACATCGCCGGCCTTGACTTGATCGCCAACGGACACATTCACTTCCGTCAGCACACCGCTGGCGCGGAACGCCAGCGACAATTCGGTGGCCGGCAAGAGATTGCCGGTGCCGTCGGCGGTGATGGTGATATCGCCCCGGCTTACCGTGGCTGTCTGTGCAGTTGATTCTTGGGCCGCGGCGACCGGGGCAGAGTAGCGCGAGTAGGCCAGGTAGCCTCCGCTGGCTGCTGCCACCAGCAACACAATAACCAGGCCAATTACTAGTTTGCGTCTCGTCATTTCATTTCCTCCCAAGTTTGGTCAATTTTTTATGGTATAGGAAAGTATAAAACTTTCCTACCCACAGGGGGCCTTTGGCTCCACCACTGCGAAAGCTGCGCCGAAGGCGCTTTCTTGGATGCGGATCTCTGCTCAAGCAAGGTGTATCTTTTCAATATTTCGGGGTAAACCCGCTCCGGACGGAAAGCGGCCTGCCCCGTCCCGCGCTTTGCGCGAGCGGGGTCGCGGGAAAGGCCGCACTCCCCCTATTTTTTGAAAAGATACCTTTATCTGGAGTAACTACTCAGCATCCTGAGCGGAGCGCCGCGCTCCTTCGACTGCGTTTCACTTCGCTCAGGATGCGCGGCGCGTAGTCGAAGGGTGCCGGCTGAGTAGTTACTATCTGGAGTATATAAAAGTATTGTTTGGAAATTGTTAGGGGATGGTTAAGACATTGTGTAGATACTGCTAGAGGCGGCGCGCAGGTGAAATTGCGCTGTGGCGCTATGCGGAGCAGCAGGGATGGAAAAGAAATCTAGGCGTTTTTTGTATAGTGCGATTGGCTTTTTATGCCCCTAACCTTACTTTTCCTCATTCCCAGATACAGGATAATGAATGGGTATCATCTCCCTATTCATCATCACAACCAAATACCACCCCAACAATACTATCCATGGGGTTTCTGCGATACCACGTGCATTTGGCAGTATGTCAACCTTTGCGGACATGTGCAGCACACCATCTATCTTTCGATAGCGTATTATCTCATCATCCGCTTCTGTTTTGAACGAATACTGTGTCGCCCAAAAGTTTATACTCGCCAGATACTTGCGCCCATCACTCATTTCCAGCGTTCCCCCATGATCCCAGGTATTATTATGAAAAACTGCTAGGTCAGCCTCACATCCACTCTCCCGAATTGTCACTCTCGTTTGCAAAAACCCCACTCGCTTGAAGGTCCAAGTCCCATCTGCGCTCTCGGCGGTAGCAAACGAGCCAGAGATACCTCGAAAACGCAACGTCGCTACAACCAACTCTCTGTCTCCTAGTTCGTATTGCATTTCAAGAGCACGTGGTTGAGACCATATCAATTCACGTCCAACAAGATCGCTTATTTTCTCCATAAATCAATAGCTCCTTTGAGATGTAATTGACAAGAACTCGAGGCTACTGCTCGATAACTTTTGCGTTTCCGCCACCCTAATGAACGATGACGTTCTCTATCCGCTGCTCTGGCGTGAGGGCTGCGCCTGTGGGGCCTTGCACGCTCACTGTTCTTTATCCTGGCCGCGCCATTCTGCCAGTTGCTTCCGCAGCATGTCAGCATCAGGTGATTTAATTTGCTCAAGGATTTTCAGCGCATCCGCAGCGTGGGCAATGGCTTGGGCACGTTCTCCAAGCTTATCCATCACCCGGCTCAAGTTCCACCGGGCAGTGCCTTCTCCCCCCCGGTCACCAATCTCGCGGGCAATGGCAAGATATTGCTCGTAATACCCAATCGCTTTATGGTATTCGCCCAGGGAAAAGTAGGCACTGCCCAGGTTGCCGAGGGCATACCCTTCCTCTCTGCGGTCGCCAATCTCGCGGGTAATCGTCAAGTGTTGTTCGTAGAACCCGATGGCCTGGTGGATGTTATCCACATCGCCCAGGGAGTGGTAGGCGCTGCCCAGGGTGCCCAGGGCCTTGCCTTCTCCCCGCCGGGCCGCACTCTGCTCCGCTTCGCTCCGGGATGCTGCGCAAATCTCGCGAGCAATGGCAAGGCTCAGCTCGCCATACTCAATGGCTTTGCGATACTCGATCGGGTAGACGCAGACAGCGCGCAGATTGCCCAGGGCAGTGCTTTCTCCCTCCCGGTCGCCATGCTCCGCATCGCGGGCAATGACAAGGCACTGCTTGAAATACTCTATGGCTTTGTGGTACTCGCCCAAGAAGCGGTAGGCACTGCCCAGGTTGCTCAGGTGCTTACCTTCGGTAGAGCGCCCAAGACGCCGGGCAGCAGCCAAGGCAACTTGCAGCCAGTGAATGCGCTCGCGCCGGTGCTGGTGTAGGTTGAGGATGTGGGCCCCAGCGTCGGGATAGTCATCGCACAGCCGGTCGGCTGCATCGTCTTTGCCGGCGCGCGCTTCGGCCCAAGCCTGCCCTGCTTGGATGTTCAGCCATTCCCTGTTAAACAGAGCCAGCCCTTGCGGAATAGACTCGCCGCCGTGCTCGTAGAGTTCATCGGCAGAACGTAACACAGCGGCATAGTGCGCGGCATGACGCTGCCGGGCGCTCGCCTGCTCATCGCCATCCAGCCTGTCACCTGCAAACAGCCGCGCCAGGTCGTGCAAATAATAGCGGCTGGCGGCTGCATCCCATCCCACCAGGCTAAAGCGCACCATGTCACTCAGAGCGCCGGCGCACGGGTCAGTTTCAAGTTGCCATACAGCCACAGCAGCGGCCCGGTCAAAGCTGGCAGGGAAAACGGCCAACATGCGCCACAGCTTTTGCATGTCGGGTGTGAGCAGGTCATAACTGGCCGTGAGTGAGGCTTCTGCGCCCGTAAGCTTGAGGCGTTGCGCTGTGTCTTCCAGACGGCGGATATAGTCTGCGGGTGAGAGGCCTTCCCGTTCCGCAAGGGCGCTGGCAGACAGGCGCAAGGCCAGCGGCAGATAGCCACACAGTTCGGCCAGGGTTTCGGCAGCCGACCTCACCACCCCCAACCTTCGGTCGGGGCAGGCCGCCCCCTCTCCTTTTAGGAGAGGGGAGCCGAGGCGCGGCGCGATTTTGAGCAGCAGGGCTTGGGCATCCTCTTTGGGCATCACATCCAGGTCCTTTGCGTACATGCCCGGCAAGGTAAAATGCTGGCGAGAGGTGACCAATAGAAGGCAAGAGGCAGGCGGCAAAAGCGGCTCTACTTGCTCTCGATTGGCGACATTGTCCATCAGCAGCAAGGCACGCTGGTTATGCAAGACGGAGCAATACAGGCTGCGCACTGTTGCCACATCTGCGGGCGGGCTGGCCGTAGGATGGTAAGCGCGGATGACGTGAGCCATTGCCTCGGCGGGCGCAAGTGGCTTTTGGCTTGCGCCTTGCAGGTCAAGGTAGAACTGAGCATCGGGGTATTGCTCGGTCAACTGTTCAGCCAACTTGAGGGCTAGCGCCGTTTTGCCAATGCCGCCCAAGCCGCGCAGGCTGGTGAGGGTGACGCCGCTCTGCTTAACTTGGGCCAAGAGTTCGGCCAGTTCAGCCTCGCGGCCGGTAAAATCGCGCGGGGGTGATGGAAGCTGGTGGAGATTGAGGATTGGTGGTGGAGCCTCATAGATATTGGTGGTGGCCTTATCGCGGCCTACCGTGTCACCAGGTGTATCATTTTGGCTCATTGTTCACCCAAAGAAGCAAAATAGACATCAGCGTTCGATGCACAAAGATGATGTTATCACGCCCGGCGACATTGCCTTGGATGTCGGCCTGCTCGGCTTTGAGGTCAACTTGGCTGGTCGCTACGAGTAATTATATTACACGTAATTATATTCCACCTTGCCGGAAAAGAAAAAGCGCAAGCTTGGCCTTGCGCTTTTTCTTGAGTGATACACGGGTATCAATGCCTTGCCTACAGGAGAGGGCTGGCGCACGCCCGCCACACTGAGGGCATCGGTTCTGCAGGTAAACTATTGTACAGGTCGTTTCGATTCATTCTAATCTTTGATTCTCAGAAAGGCGTTTGGCTTGGCGCACTAACTCCGCTTCTCTTTCCCCCTCCACTCCCGCCGCCCAGAGATGGGGAGAAGGTTATTTTCCGCCGCGCTGCTTCCACTCCCGCAATATCACCGCTTCCATCTCGCGTCGAAACTGCGCCGCTTCTTTCAAGGCTTCTTCTCGATTGATATAGTGGTGATGATAAAATCGCTTGTGGTAGATTCTGCCGTCTAACCGATAATGGACACTGAAGCATTGCAGCTTGTCGCCATCGGGCGTGCGATGATAGGTCTCGGACACCCCATTAACGCCGGTTTTGTTGTTGCGCAAGAGCTTGGTGCGAAAAGGCAGCTTTTCAGGCGGCGGGGACTCTAGCTCAAGGGCTTGTTTATAGTCTTTTGCGCATTTCAAGGCTTCTTGTCGCCCGCCATACTTGTGGTCGCTGAACAGTTTGGCATAGATTTGTCCGTCTCGATAGATGCGCACATACCAACCTTTACACCGATAAGAGTCAATTCGACTGATTCCTTTCATAGCTCTACACCTCTCTAGTTAATTTCCCTACATCCCCAAGTAACCTACCCTATTGTATTCCAACCTTGCTTTGCTTGCCAGGGCGCTCATAGCCTGGGCCGCCTAACACCAGCCTCACCCGCTTGCCGCTTGCCCCCGGCGATTGCCAGGCGCGCAGTGGATGAGCAGGGCAGCCGGAGGTACTTGGTTAGCCTGCCAATAGACCTAAGTTCGAACTACAAAATCCTTGCGGTTTAGCGCCTTTTTTATCGCTCGCAGGTGGTCTTGGGCTTCGAGTAGCCCAATGAGATTGTAGAAGTTGTAGGTGTCAATGACAGCGTTTAGAGTGTACGACTCATTTTCGACTACTCGGAATACCGCACCGCTTCGGGTATTAGGCGGCAAACTCAATAAGAAAAAACTCTCTTCTTCTACACCGGGAACCCGTAACTGCCCACCTGTTCTAGCAAGTTTTTCACTCACAGGAAGATGAATAGAAATATCGTGGCCAATCCGGGTGAAAAGTGGATGTTCGGCTACGGTGACAATGATGCAAAGATGCCCTGGCCGACCCCCATACTGACCGGGTTCTCCCTGGCCTGGGAGGCAAATCTGAGCCCCAGAGTCTATACCAGATGGAATATCCACTATGAATGGACGTGGATTGGTACTAACCCAAGTTCGCCCCTCACAGGTAATACAAGGGCTAGGTATTATCTGTCCCGTACCTTCACAGGTAGGGCAGGATTGGACCCAAAACCCCATGGGGGATTCTTTTCTTGTTGAGCCCTTACCCTGGCAGTCGGCGCATTTTACCACCTCAGTGCCAGGTCTGACCCCACTCCCTGTGCAGGTGGGGCAAGTTTCAAAACGAACGACTTCGGTCTGTATCTGCACCCCATATAATGCTTCATCGAAAGAGATGGTGAGGTGATACGATATATCATTACCCGTGTGGGGCCTATTGCCCGTAGGGTAATTGCCGCTAAAAATCTCAAATAGGGAATGGGTTATAATTGCAGGCAATTCAACCTTGGCGAGGTCAACAAAACCTATGCTGCGATATCCCTTTGTTGCAGTATCAAGGATTGCGATACATAGCTCGTGGCTTGAGCTAATCGACACCTTCACATTGATGTATGATGGCCCTCCCTCCGATACAGTGGGAAAGACTCCTGGGTTAAATGGACCTAAAGAAACAGAGTGCGACACCCCCGGCTCATTATCGCCGAAGTGCAGTTTAATCTCTTTGGCTGGTATCTTGTGTGCATTTGAGATTACATAGTGCGCCTCAGTTGGAAGTTCTGTGCCTTGTGGTATGAATGGGTCTAAAATGGGTGCAACCGAACTTGGTTGAGGTTGCCCATTATGGGGTTGTAATTGCTGAACAAGTTCGGCAAAAACGTGCACTGATAATTTAGCAATCTCGTCCCACTGATTTTGGCCACAACTGTCTGAAACTCCCTCGATACGTACAGTCGCGCGCAACTGTGTTTTATCCATGTCACTATTGGCTTTCATGATTTTATGGTGGAGAAAATCACGTAGCGGCTTGCCATAGTTGGCGCGCAAGAATTTATTCGAGACAATCATGCCAAATCGGCCATGCTTGTTGAGAAGCTTGTGCGCGCGCTCGATAAAGTAAGCGTACAAGTCCGAGCGTTCA
>JBGSMF010000449.1:0-2958 GCA_041740315.1 Thermoflexales bacterium | reverse complement strand
GGTTACGGACAAATCGGGAATGACGGGAGCAGGAGAAGCCGCCTGGCGGGGCTGGGCAAACGATAATACAGGCATTGACGAAGAGAGAATGGCAACACAAAGAATGACGGTAATAATTCGACTAATACGGGGGCGAATCTTTAACATGGCTCTGTCTCCTTGTTTGTCAGTGAACGACCAAGGGTTGTGGGCAGTTAGTCGTCCGCTGGCGCAATAACATCACAATTCCAACCACAGCCTGGTTGCAAGTATTGGCAAATGGTCAAACTCACCATTGGTTATACCGCCCAAGGCATTGTAAAGTCACGCCGGTTGCGCCATTTGTAAAAACATTACAAAAAGTTGTAAAATGGTAATGAGCAATCAGGCCAATCAGAGCCAAGGAGACAGCCAGATGCCAGTCGTCAACAAACAGTTTGGCGCGGCCTTGACTGAGGGGATCACCATTGTAGCCAAGCGACAATGCAAACCCATAGCCGCAGTGGAAAAAGAAATTGCCCAAGCTCTGGGTTATTCTTGCCACTCTATCAAATACTGGCGGCGTGGGCATGTTCCCAAGGAACCTGAGCAGGTAACCTACCTGGTTCGATACTGTGCAACCCAAGGGCGTATAGATCGCAAATGGGCCGAGAACATCCTAACCCTGGCGCATTTTTCTGACCGGGAAACACTACTCCAAGAATTGTATCCCCAACAGATCCAGCCCATTTCTATTCGCCAGAATCTACCACCTCGCTATGGCCAGGTTTTGGGCCGGCAGACTGACCTGGATCGAGTTCTGGAAGGGCTAGAATCTCATTGGCCCTTGGTGGCGATTGAAGGACTCGGCGGCATTGGCAAGACCACTCTGGCAATTGAAGTAGTCCATCACTGTCTGCGCAACCCAGACCCCACCTGTAATGCGCCCATTGAAGTTGCTGTGTGGGTCTCGGCCAAGGACCATCCCGAACAAAAGCAATGGCTAGACACTGTTCTGAATACTATTGGGCATGTGCTAGATTGCCCTTTTCTCATCCAATTGTCACCAACACAAAAACTGGATGAAGTGGACAAATTGCTGCGCGCGCACCGCACTTTGGTCATAGTGGATAATTTTGAAACTATTGCGGACAATGATCTGATAGCATGGATGTGCCGAATACCGGAACCCAGCAAGGTATTGCTCACCAGCCGGCGCTGCCAACTTCAGAACGTGTGGGCCGTTCGTCTGCAAGGCCTGGCAGAGCCAGATGCCTTGGAACTAATCCGCCGCCATGCCCGACGGCTTGGGCTAGGAGCAATAGTGGGTGCGCAAGATGATGCGCTTTTACCCCTGGCGCAAATCACGGCCGGCAATCCCAAGGCGATTGAAATGGCGCTGGGATACATCAAATACGGTGCGCATAGCTTGGATGACATAGTTGCTGGCTTGCAGACTGCCAGTCATACTATCGGCAATTTGTTTACAGACTTGTTTGACCGAGCCTGGAACATTCTAACTCCCGACGCTCAACGTACATTGGTAGTAATGTCTTATTTTGCAAACACGGCCAGCAGAGAGGCACTCGGCGTCATAGCGAAATTAAAGGAGGATCAGTTGGCTAGCGCCTTGCAGCAGTTGGTGGAAATGTCACTATTGGACATCAGCGACGGCATAGGCAATGCCGCGCTCAGATACAGCATTCACCCATTAACCAGAGCGTTTGCCACCAGCCAATTGCGCGCTATGCCAACCTGGGAATTTTTAACGCGCCAACGCTGGGTGCGCTGGTATGTTAGGCTTGCGCAGCACTATGGCGGGTTAGACTGGGACAACTGGGCAAATTTCCAAGTGTTGGGGCAAGAGCATAGGAATATACTACGGGTGGCAGAGTGGTGCTTTCAGGCCAGCGATCTGGGGTCGCTGTGGAAGTTGACTCAACAGACCATGTCATTTTTCAACGCGACTGGCTATTGGAATGAACGCGAGATGCTGATTGGATGGGCTTTGGAGTTAGCACGCCAGCGCCAAAAGCAACACATTGTCGCCGCTTGCCTCAGAGAAATGGCATGGACGTTCTATCTGACCTACCGCTTGACCGAAGCAAGAGGATTCCTGCAAGAAGCGCGTGAATTGGCTGTTGAGTTAAAAGCCAAGAACTTGCTCGCCTGGGTTGTGGCTGGTCAAGCCTACCTTGAAGAGTATGCTGAAAATTATCTTGAAGCAGAACGATTGCTAGACGAAGTAGAAGCTTTGCGGCGGACTTTGCCTAAAAGCAAAACCAAGGAACGCTTGACGATCCAAATCAGATATCAGCAAGGGCGCGCTGCTTATGCCCAGAAACAGTTTGCCCTAGCCAAACTCTATTTTGAAGAGGCGCGCAATAGAGGGCAGCGTGTGCAGTTCGAGCGCGCCGTTGCGTATGCTTTAAATTTTCTGGGTAACATTGCCTGGGAAGAGGGACAGTTGGAAGAGGCGCGCAGTTGGTACAACAGCGCCTGGCAAGCCATTCAGCCGTGGAACGACCGGCGGCTCTTGGCTCGCCTTCAGTTTTCCAAAGCCAAGCTGCTTGCCGCAGATGGGGAGATGGAAACGGCCATCGAGTTAGCGCAAACTGCCCTCAAACAGTTTTATAGCTTTAATATGCGGAAAGAAGCAAATGAGGCGGAAGTGTGGCTCGCCACAATTATGGGGCAACAGTCCAGGTAACTCGGTTTCTGCTCATCATCTTGCAAGTCAGGTCAACGATTTGCATAGTCACGCATTGAGAAGAGAATCAAATGCTGATCAAAAAAGTCCAAAACCACATTTTCGCGTTTAGCTGATTGAAAAAATGTAGCAGTATAGGACTAGAGCCTCAGTTGCAGAGGCCGGAGGTTCAAGTCTTACAACCCGCCATTTTGCGGATCATCCCAACAAAAAGCCCTGACAACAGTCAGGCACTTTTCATCTTCTTTATTCGTGCGCATCATCTTTATTTCCCCTGCCACGTTTTTCGA
>JBGSMF010000448.1:0-28048 GCA_041740315.1 Thermoflexales bacterium | reverse complement strand
GGTGGCTGCATTGGCCCGCGATGGCGCCGCGCTCAAACGGCGGCTAATGGGGTTGTTAGACTCTTTCTGGTCGCGCATCTATCGCGACGAATTTGCCACCTGCCTGCCGACTATGCAACATAGCCTGGAAGTGCACAATCGCCGCCCCTACCCGACCGATTTTTTGGCCCGCTTCCAGGCGATCACTGGCAGAACAATGCCCGATACGATGCGCCAGTACCTGGCAGGGGTTGGGCACATGATCTTTATTCCATCCTGCCACAGCGGGCCTTTTTTTGTTTTTGCCACCACGCCACCCACCATGCAAGTCTCGTTCAACTGCCTGACTTCCGGCGGTGGGGTTGCCAACGGCTGGGTAATAGAGTTATTTCCACCGCTGCGCGCATTGGCCGACGAGACCCGCTTGCAGATTTTGGCCTTGCTGCGAGATCGAGAGATGTATGCCCAGAAAATCATCGAAGCCTTGGGCATCAGCCAATCGGCGGCCAGCCGGCACCTGCAACTGCTGGAAAACACCGGCGTGCTTTCTGTGCGCAAGGAAAACACGGCCAAGTACTATTCGATCAATCCGGCCAAAGCGCAAGAATTGGTGGCCGCGCTCAAAGAATTGACGAACCAAAGTTGACCCGTGATGTCTGGTACCCATCTTTCAAAAGGACAATTTATGAACGCCTTGGTAGGCATAAAAAAAATCGCCCGCAGTGGGGCGCGCACAATGCTGGCCGGCTCTGCCAAAACCGAACCCGGCTTGATACGGCGCGTCTTTACCCTGGCCTGGCCGGCAGTGGTAGAACAGATGCTGGCCATGTTGGTCTTTTTGGTAGACACCTACATTGTGGGTCACCTGGGCGCGGCAGCGCTGGCTGGGGTGGGCTTGGGAGGGCAACTCCTCAACCTATCCATCTCGCTGTTGGGCGCGGTGGGTGTTGGCTCGACCGCCCTGGTGGCGCGCTTTATTGGAGCGCAAGAGCCGGAAGAGGCAATGAGGATTGGGCGGCAATCGCTGTTGGTGGCCTCGATCATTGGCCTGATCATGAGCATAGTGGCCTTTGCCTTTGCGCCACAGTTTATCACCATGCTGGGCGGCGAGCCAGACGTTGTTTTGCAGGGCAGTCTGTACTTGCGCATCGTGGCGCCCTCGTTTATTCTGATTGCAATCTTGCTCATCGGCAACGCCGTGTTGCGTGGAGCAGGCGACACGCGCACCCCTATGTCGTCATGGGCATTGTCAACGTCATCAATGTCATTGTAGCCTGGGTCTTGACGCAAGGCGTGGCCGGCTTGCCGCGCCTGGGCGTGGCAGGCACCGGCCTGGGCGCCGCGCTGGGGCAAGGTGTTGGCGGGCTAATTGTGCTGCTCATCTTGGTCCGCGGGCGAGGCGGGCTGGCGCTGGGCTGGCCGTTTCGTTCGCCAGACCTGGGCCGCATCAAGCGCATCCTCAATATTGGGCTGCCTTCGGGCGCAGAGCAGGTCATGCTTCAACTGGCGTTGCTCAGCGTGAGCACGGTGATTGCCCATTTTGGCACAGAAGCTTTTGCCGCACATCAGGTGACCTGGCGCGTGGTCAGTTTATCTTTTTTGCCGGGGTGGGGGTTTGCCGTGGCGGCCACAACACTGGTGGGCCAGGAACTGGGCGCGCGCAACCCGCAGCGCGCCAGCCAGAGCGCCTATGTGGCTTTTCGCGCTGCGCTCATTTTGATGTCAACCGCCGGCGTGCTGTTGTTCTTTTTGGGTGAAGGCATTGTCCGTTTATTCTCCGACGACCCAGAAGTGGTTCGCCAGGGAGCCATGGCAGTGCGCCTGGCCGCGCTGATGCAGCCGCTGCTGGCCGGCAGTTTTGTCTTTTCTGGCGCGCTGCGTGGCGCCGGCGATACGCGCGTGACAATGCTCATCACCCTCGCCAGCGTGTGGGGCTTGCGGATTGTAGTAACCTATATCTTGGGCATTGCACTAGGGCTGGGGCTAATGGGCGCCTGGCTGGCGATTGGGGTAGACTTTGGCTTTCGGACTATAATGTTCTGGCAGCGATTTCGGTCTGGCAAGTGGAAGACGATACGAGTCTAACCGCCTCACCTAGCAGCTTGTCGGAGAGCGGGCTGGTAGGCTCGTAGTGCGCGCTTCAGCGCGCTAAAGCGCGCACTACGAACGGCCCTCTCCGACAAGCTCCTAGCACAGCCAGAACAAAAACCAAGGACACAAAGGACACAAAGGATTTTGCTTTGTGCCCTTTGGGGTGAGTTTTCTTGGCCGAAAAAGCAAAAAATTGACCATCACGGTATGATTGACTTTAACGCCGGCTGGGCTTAGAATTGCGTCCAACAACTGAATACTAGGGAACGAGAGCGTATGGATCCTTGCTGTTGAAGCAGGGATAACGAGGTGGAGGTTCCTCGCCGCAGGGCGGGGCTAATCCCGGCAAGCTGGGAGAAAATCGTACAGATCAGCGGATGCCTCCCGGGGCCACCATGCCCCGCGTCTCCCCTCCGATAAGTGGTATGACAAAACGGCACGGGCAACCTGCTGGCAAAACATACCACAGTGGTCACCCAAGCCTGTTGGGCAAAGGTGTTGCATTAGCTGGAGGAGTGTTCCTTAATCCAATATCCTTTATTTGGGGCACGCCAGGCGTGCCTTTTTATGTTTAACACAAGTTGAATTTCAAATGCCAGATTCAAAATTCCAGATTGACGTTTAGGGCGTCAATTTGAAATTTGGAATTTGAAATCTGGGGGGAGGATTTATGTGCGGAATTGTGGGTTACGTGGGCGAGCGCGACGCAACATCAATCATTTTAGACGGGCTGCGCCGGCTGGAATATCGCGGCTATGATAGCGCCGGCATTGCCGTCATTGAGCCAGATGGCAAAATCGGCGTGCGCCGCAATGTGGGCAAGCTATCGAATCTATCCAACACGCTGATGGAGCAACCTCTCAAAGGGCAGATTGGCATCGGGCACACCCGCTGGGCCACGCACGGGCCGCCCAGCGAAATCAACGCGCATCCTCACACTGATTGCAAGGGCAACCTGGTTGTGATTCACAATGGCATTGTGGAAAACTATGCCGAACTGCGCGAACAGCTAAAAGCGCAAGGTCATGTCTTTGCCTCAGAGACCGATACCGAGGTCATCGTTCACCTGGTTGAGAGTTATGTCAACCAGGGCGCTTTGCTGGAGGACGCCGCGCGCCGGGCATTGACACAACTGAGAGGCGCGCATGGGGTGGCGCTGATGAGCCGCCTGGAGCCAGACCGGCTGGTGTGCGCGCGCATCGGCAACGCCGGCGGCGTGACCATTGGCATTGGGCAAGGCGAAATGTTCATTGCCTCTGATATGCCCGCCATCCTAGACCACACCCGCCAGATGATCTTTTTGTCAAGCCGCCAGATGGCGACCGTGCTGCGCGACGGCGTCAAAATCACCTCGCTCGACACTGGCGAGCGGCTAGAAGCGCCAATTCACACCATACCTTACGACCCGGTGGCGGCGGCCAAGGGCGAATATCGCCACTTTATGCAAAAAGAAATCTATGAGCAGGCCCGCTCAGCCACCGATACCATTCGCGGGCGGGTTGACTTTGAGCGCGGCCAGGTGCTGCTAGATGACATGGGCCTGACGGCCGAACAAGCGCAACAGATTGACAAAATCTTTATCGTCGCCTGCGGCACTTCATACTATGCCGGGCTGGTCGGCAAGTTTATGATCGAGGCGCTAGCGCGCGTGCCGGTAGAGGTGGAATATGGCAGCGAGTTTCGCTACCGCAACCCCATCATCACGCCGCGCATGGCGGTGCTGGCCATCACGCAATCGGGCGAAACGGTTGACACACTGGCGGCAATGGAAGAAGCGCGCGCTCAAGGGGCGCGGGTGTGGAGCATTGTCAATGTCATCGGATCGCAGGCGCACCGCCTGTCAGACGGGCACATTCTGATGCAGGCCGGGCCGGAAATCGGGGTGGCCTCTACCAAAGCCTTTACGACCTCGCTGGTGGACCAATACCTGCTGGGATGTTACCTGGGGCAACTGCGTGGCACGCTGGATGGGGCAAATGCGCGCAAGCTGGCCAACGACCTGAGCCGGCTGCCCGACTTGATGGGCCAGGTGTTGGCGCAGGGGCAGCAGCGCTTTCAGGTGGCGGGCGGAGCTTTTATGAAACAGCCACCGACCATTTACGAAGACCTGGCCAATCGCTTTCACGATCGCGAGCATTTTTTGTATCTGGGGCGCGGCATCAATTACCCCATCGCGCTAGAGGGGGCGCTCAAGTTAAAAGAGATCAGCTACATTCACGCCGAAGGCTACCCGGCCGGCGAGATGAAACACGGGCCGATCGCGCTGATTGACGAGCGGATGCCGGTAGTGACGATTGCCGCGCAAGACAGCGTGTACGACAAGATGATCAGCCAGGTAGAGCAGGTCAAAGCGCGAGGCGGCACGGTGATTGCTATAGCAAGCGAGGGCGACGAGGACATTCAGCAAAAGGCCGATTGCGTGCTCTACATTCCACGCGCCTCGGCGCTGCTGACGCCGGTGCTGGCGGTGCTGCCGCTGCAAATGCTGGCCTATCAACTGGCCGTGCGGCGAGGGGCCGATGTGGACCAGCCGCGCAACCTGGCCAAAAGCGTTACAGTGGAATAGTGACACGCTCGCCCAGGCGTGCTATAATTGGCCTATGTCTGGCAAGACTCTACCTGAACGATCAATTGGACAGGGCCTGCAGCGCGCCCGGCGGTTGTTGATTGCCCCCAACGAGGCGATCACAGACATTGGCGACAGGCGGCGGGCGCAGTTGCTTTCGCTCTTGCTGTTGGTGTTCATGTTGTTAACCGTTCTAGGGGGCCTGGCCGCATATCAGGAATCCGCTCTGATTACGTACATGTTGGGGGGAGATCTAGTCTGTTTGGCCGGAGCCTATGGCCTCAGCCGCACACGGCGCTATAGAGTGAGCGCGGCGCTATCCATCATAGTAATGTCGGTCATACCCTTTGCCTCCGCGCTCCTCGCCGGCGATTATAGCCCAAATGGGTTTGCCATAGCCTTTATGTGGAATATGATCCCTCTGATTTTTGGGCAAATCTTTTTCTCTACCCGCGGCATGGCCCGGCTGATCACTGCCCATTTGGTTGGCTTGATCCTGCTCCTCCTCGTCCCTGGTGTAGCCCTGCTGGCGGTGCTTTTCCCAATTGGAATGTTGTGCCCCGCGTCAATGCTGTTGTTGGTGCTCAGTTGGTACCGCAACATGGAGGAGCGCGACCACTTGCTAGAGGCCGAAGCGCACCGCGCAGAACACAGGCAACAACTAGAGGCGTTGATTACCGAGTTGAGCACAGCCAACGAAGAGCTAACCCAAATCTCTCGCCTCAAGGACGAATTTCTGGCCAGCATGAGCCACGAGCTGCGCACGCCGCTGAACGTCGTCATTGGCATGGCCGAAATCCTGGCCGAAGAAGTGTATGGCCCCCTGACAGAACGACAGCGAGAATCGGTGACAATGATCGAGTCGAGCGGGCAACACTTGCTCGACCTGATCAACGACATACTCGATCTATCCAAGATTGGGGCCGGCAAATTGGTCTTGGATGTTGGGCCAGTTTCCATCCCGACTCTCTGCCAGGCCATTATGCGCCTCATCAGGCAGCCCGCGCACAAAAAGCACATCAGCATAGAATCAAACGTTGACCCAGCCGTCGCAACCATATTGGTAGATCAACGCCGCCTGAAACAGGTTCTAATCAACTTGTTGAGCAACGCCGTCAAGTTCACGCCGAGCGATGGGAAAATCGGCCTGGAAGTGACCGGTGACGCAAAAAAACGCATTGTGCATTTTGTCGTTTGGGATACCGGCATAGGCATTGCCGAAGAAGATATGGGGCGGCTGTTCAGGCCCTTTGTGCAGTTAGACAGCAGCCTCTCCAGGCAGTACGACGGCACGGGCTTGGGGCTTTCGCTGGTTTACCGCCTGACCGAGATGCAAGGGGGCAGTGTCAGCGTGGAAAGCACTGTGGGCCAGGGAAGCCGCTTTACCATTTCGCTGCCCTGGCAGGCGGTAGATATTGAGCAGGAAGCAGATGCCAGCCAGGGGCCGGCCAAACCTAGAGCGGCCACCGGCCCGCTGCCTCCCGTTCGCTACCCGTCGCCTCTGATTTTATTGGCCGACGATAACGAGGCCGGCCTCAAAACCCTTTCCGACTATTTGCGCGCCAAGCGATACCAGGTGCGGGGAGCCAGAAATGGGCAGGAAGCTTTGACCCTGGCAAACGAGCAAACCCCCACGTTGATTTTGATGGATATCCAAATGCCCGGCATGGATGGGCTGGAAGCCATTCGCCGCATCCGGGCCAACCCCAAGCTGGCTCGCGTGCCTATTATCGCCCTGACTGCCCTGGCGATGCCCGGCGACTCTGAACGCTGCATGGCGGCCGGCGCCAACGCTTATGTGAGCAAGCCGGTTCGACCCGGTGGATTGGTAGAGATGATCGAGGCGCATTTGCAAGCCAGAGGAGAGAGTCATGCCTGACAAGACCAGCACCATTCTCATTGTAGACAACGACCCCGGCGCAAGCGCCACATTGAGAGGGTTTCTGTTTTCAGAAGGTTATGAACTGATATTTGCCGGCAGCGGGCCAGAAGCATTGACAAAGGCCAGAGAGACCATACCCGATTTAATCTTGCTGGATGTTATGATGCCGGGAATGACAGGCTTTGAAGTCTGCCAACGGCTGCGCGCCGATTCGCTGCTGGCTGAGGTGCCCATCATCATGGTCACAGCCCTGGACGACCGTGAGGCCCGCTTGCAGGCCATAGAGTTTGGGGCTGACGATTTCATTTCCAAGCCGGTTGATCGCACCGAGCTACGGGCAAGAGTGCGCGCGGTGACGCGCCTGAATCGCTACCGCCGCTTGCTTTCAGAGCGAGCCAAGTTTGAATGGGTCATCGAGCAGGCCAGTGAAGGCTACTTGATTGTGGACGACAAGGGTTATGTGATTTATGCCAACCCACAAGCGCAATTATATCTTGAGATGGATGCAAAAAGCCCCTTTTCAGAACCTTTTAGGGAATTGGCCGAGAGGTATTACCGTTGCGAGCCGCAAGCAGCCTGGGCCACCTGGCCCAACGAGGCAGCGCTTGCCAGCAAGTTGCCCACAGATGGCTCGCCAACACCCCTTTATCTGATGCGCCCAGAGACCTCTGTAACAAGCGCCTTGTGGTTGCAGGTAAGCATTTTGCATTTGCCCGCCAGCGCTGAAGGAGGAGCGCGGCACATCATTCGCTTGCAAGATGTGACTGAAAAAAAGTTGCTGCTGAGCAAGCTCAACCAGTTTCACATGATGGTGTCTCACAAACTGCGCACCCCCCTCACATACATGCTGGGCAGCCTAGAGTTGCTGCAACAACACTTGGCCGAGCTGGCAAACCAAGAAGCTCTTCGATTCTCTGGAGTGGCGCTCAGAGGAGCGCAGCGTTTACACGGCGAGATCGAGGATATCCTGAGCTATGTTACAGCGCGCAGCCTGGCCCAAACCGGCGACACCTTTAGCCTGGCGCAACTCCCGGCCCTGGTGGCAGAGCTTGGCAACAACCTGCAACTGGAAACGATAACCGTCTCTGACTGTGACACAGTGAAAGAGCGTGAGACGCTGATTTCTCGACGCGGCATCGAATTGATTCTGGGGGAACTGTTGGAAAATTCCAAAAAATTTCACCCTCAACAAACCCCCAGTGTGGATATCACGGTATCCCAGGTGGATGCTCATCAGGTCATGCTCCGGGTCAAAGACAATGGACAGACCCTCTCGCCAGAGCAGTTGGCCCGGGTGTGGGAGCCTTATTACCAGGCCGAAAAGCTGTTTACAGGCGAAGTCGTTGGCATGGGGTTGGGCCTGTCTGTGGTGTTCACATTGGTTTGGAATGCCGGCGGGATGAGCCGCATCTATAACCGCGACGATGGGCCAGGTGTGGTTGTAGAAGTGATATTGCCGCTCAGAAACTCTGGATCGTGATTCGTATCACTCACACTTGCAGAGCCATGCTCGTCGCTGGCATACTGGTCGCCATCATGCTCCTGGCAACAGCCTGCGGCCATTCGCCGCCGACAGCCCGGCCCAGCCCCCAAACCGTTGAGCCACGCCCTCAACCTGCCATCGCTGCACAGCAACCTGTCAAATTCGAACGAATCTCGCTGGAACACGGGCTGTCTCAAAGCTCGGTCTATAACATTCTACAAGACAGCCGCGGCTTTATGTGGTTTGGCACAGAAGACGGGCTGAACAAATACGATGGTTACAACTTTACGGTTTACAAGCCAGTTCCGGGTGATCTGACCAGCTTGAGCCAAAACTTTACCACGGCGATCTATGAAGATGCCTCTGGCATGTTATGGCTAGGCACCGAAGGCGGGGGGCTGGAAAAGTTTGACAGAGATAAAGAACACTTTACGCACTATTGGTACGATCCCAACAATTCTCGCAGCCTGGGCAGCGATTATGTCTGGACCATTTACCCCGATCATACGGGCGCGCTCTGGATTGGCACACTCGGCAGCGGGCTGGATCGATTTGATCCGACCACAGAAGAATTCACCCACTACCGGGCCAACCTCAGCGACTCTCGCAGCCTGAGCAGCAATACCATCCAAGCAATCTACCAAGATCGGCAAGGGACGCTATGGGTAGGCACAGACACCGGGTTGAATCGCCTTGATCCCTCGGGCAAACAGTTTGTTCGTTATTACAATGATCCCACCGACCCCAACAGCCTGAGCCATAATTCTATCCGGTCAATCTACAAAGATCGGCAAGGCCAGTTGTGGATTGGCACCGAGGGGGGCGGGCTGGATCAACTCGACCGCTCTAGCGGGCGTTTTACCCATTATCGCCATTCTCCCAACAACCCTGGCAGCCTGAGCCATAATTCGGTGTGGGCTATTTATCAAGATCGCTACGGAGCGCTGTGGGTTGGAACTGATGATGGGCTGAATTGCCTTGACCGCGATACGCTCGAGTTCACACACTATCATAACGACCCAACTGACCCCAACAGCCTGAGCGACAACTCTGTCCGGTCAATCTATGAGGATCGCTCTGGCGTGCTGTGGATTGGGACGTATGGGGGAGGAATCAGCAAGCTCGATCGCTCCAAGACCCGTTTCATGTCCTTTCCGGCCATAGCCGGCATACCCAACGGTCTAGCCACCATCGCCGTACGCGCCATCTATCAAGACCAGGAAGGATTGCTTTGGGTTGGCACTGCCGGCAGCGGGCTGTACAAGATTGATCGTGACAATGCGGGCTACGCGCTTTACCAGGCTAGCCCCAACACTTTTTACGGTCCGAGCCACAATGTCATTCGCTCAATTGCTCAAGATCAAGCGGGCACGCTGTGGATTGGCACCGAGGGCGGCGGCCTCAACAGCCTAGAGCGCGCCACGGGACGCTTTACGCGCTACCAGAACGACCCCGCCAACCCCAACAGCCTGAGTGACGACACAGTGATGGCGGTTTACCAAGACCGGCAGGGCGACTTGTGGATTGGCACCCAGCAAGGCGGGCTTGACCGCTTTGACCGCGCCAGTGGGCGTTTTATTCACTACCAGTACAATCCTTACAATCCACGCACTCTGAGCAGCAACTATGTGCGGGTCATCTATCAAGACCGCGAGGGTGTGTTATGGCTTGGCACAGGCGGGGGAGGACTGAACAAGCTAGAGCGCAGAGAAGACTCTGGCGGAGAAATTGCACGCTTTACCCGCTATCTGGCTGCGCCTGACCAGCCCAACAGCCTGAGTGACAATATTGTCCTATCTATTTGCCAAGACCAGAGAGGCGCACTGTGGATCGGCACGGCTGGCGGGGGATTGAACCGCTTTGACCGTGAAAAGGAAAGCTTTACTCACTATCGCGAGGCCAATGGCTTGCCCAATGATGTGGTTTATGGAATATTGGAAGATAACCAGGGCTATCTATGGCTCAGCACCAACAAGGGTTTGTCCAGGTTCAATCCGCAGACCGAGACCTTTACTAACTATGATGCCGGTGACGGGCTTCAAAGCAACGAGTTCAACGGGGGCGCTTTTTACAAAAGCGCAAGCGGCGAGTTGTTCTTTGGCGGCATCAATGGGCTGAATGCGTTTTACCCCGAAACGATCCAAGACAACCCCTACCTGCCCCCCATCGCATTGACCGCGTTGACGCAAGGCGGCCAAAAGCTCGAACTTGGCCAGGCAGTTGAAAGCGCACAAGCAGTAACGTTCCAATGGCCAAACAACTATTTCGAATTTGAATTTGCCGCCCAGAGCTTTAATCAGCCTGAAAAAAATCAATATGCCTACAAATTAGACGGGCTAGATAAAGACTGGAATTATACCGGCAACCAACGCTTTGGAAGATATACCAACCTTCCAGCTAGAACCTACACGCTGCGCATCAAGGGATCAAACAACGATGGGGTCTGGAATAAAGAGGGCGTCTCGGTGACCATCTCAATCGTGCCGCCCTTTTGGGAAACACTGTGGTTCAGAGCAACTGTCATTTTGGCTGTATTGGGAGGCGCGTTGGGGGCCTATCGGCTGCGAGTCAACAGCATCCAACGGAAAAGCCGCGAGCTTGAAACTCTGGTGGAGCAGCGCACCGCCGAATTGCGGCAGGAAATAAGGCAGCGTTTGCAGGCCGAAGAAGCGCTGCGGGCAAGCGAAACAGAAAAAGCCATTGCCTCCGAGCGCAGCCGCCTGGCGCGAGACTTGCACGATGTGGTCACCCAAACGCTCTTTTCGGCCAAGCTGGTGGCCGAAGCGATTCCGGCTGCGTGGGAAAGAGATCGAAAAGAGGGGCAACAGCTCTTGGCCGAGCTGCAACAATTGACCCAGGGCGCGCAAGCCGAGATGCGCACTTTGCTGCTAGAACTGCGGCCGGCGGCGCTGATTGAAACCAGCCTGGCAGACTTGCTGCGCCAATTGGCCGAGGCGATCATTGGCCGCGAGGGCATGGCCGTGACAGTGACCGCAAACGGCCAGTGCGCGCTGCCTGCCGATGTTCATATTGCGCTTTATCGCATCGCCCAGGAAGCATTGAACAACGTGGCCAAGCACGCCCGCGCCAACCAGGCGACGGTTGACCTGCACAGCAGTGTATTGCAGCAAGATAAAAGGACGGTCACTGTGAAATTGTGCGTGCGCGACAACGGGCGCGGCTTTAACCCGGGCAACACGCCACCCAACCACCTGGGGCTGGGCATTATGCGCGAACGCGCTCAGGCCATTGGAGCAACACTCGACATTAAAAGCCAGCCAGGGCTTGGCACGCAAATCACCGTAGAGTGGACAGGCGCTGAGAAAGGAAAACCCGATGAGCACAGCAAACCCGATTCGGGTGGTGATTGTTGACGATCACGGCATGGTCCGCAGAGGATTGGCCGCCTATCTGAAAAACGTCAGCGGCCTGGAATTGATTGGCGAGGCCCAAGACGGCCAAGAAGCAGTGGATATGTGCGCGCGGCTCCACCCAGATGTGATCTTGATGGATTTGGTCATGCCAGGGTTAAGCGGAGCAGACGCCATCCACCTCATCCGCAAACAATGCCCCCAGGCGCAAATCATTGCCTTGACCAGCTTTCAGGAAAAAGACCTGGTGCAAGCTGCCCTGCGAGCCGGGGCCATCAGCTATCTGCTAAAGAATGTCTCTGGCGACGAATTGGCCAAAGCGATTCAGGCCGCGCACGCCGGGCGGCCCACCCTGGCCCCAGAGGCTGTGCAGGCGCTGGTTCAGCCGGCGCGGCCATCCTCTGGCGCAATCCAAGACCTGAGCGAGCGCGAGCGCCAAGTTTTGCTTCTAATGAGCAAAGGGTTGAGCAACCCAGAAATCGCCGAGCAACTGGGCATTAGCCGCTCTACCATCAAGGTGTATGTCAGCAATATCCTTTCCAAACTCAGGGCCTCTAATCGCGCCGAGGCGGTGGCCATAGCCACTCTGCACGGCTTGCTCACTTGATCAACCACCCTAGCCACCTGGCCTAGGCCAAAAATCCCTCAGGTGCCCGATGCAACTGGGGATTTTTTGTCTTATACTGCTAATCTGGACTTGTACTCCATGGCCGAATTTGAGAATCAAAACCCAAGTGAGAGCACCTACCGCAAAGCGAGGCAATCCTAATGAAAAAGACTGAAATGCTGTTTGTTCTTATCGTCCTAATATGCATGGGTAGCAGTTGCGCGCCGCCCACTAACAATACCCCAATCTCCCCTACGGGAAAAGTCACCTCGCTCCCTAGCGCCACGCCAGCTTTGGCCCAGGCCACCTCTCAACCGACTACTGCGCCGGCGGCATCTTTTTCTTTGGAAAAGAGCGCGCAGGAATTTAAAGTTAGCGGCACCTTTCAGGCCGGTTTGAGTGACCTGGATGGCGACGGCGATTTGGATGCGGTCCTGGCAAACCCACAAAAAAATTATTCCCAAGTCTGGTTGAATGACGGCGGTGGGCACTTTACCGATACCGGCCAGCAATTGACCCAGTACGGGCATGGCGTGGGTGTGGCCGATTTTGATGGCGATGGCGACCTGGATGCATTCATCGCCTGCCACTATTTTGTCAAACCAAGCCAGGTGTATCTGAATGATGGGCACGCCACCTTCCAGAGCAACGGCCAAGATTTGGGCGACGCCAACATCAGCGGGGCTGAACTCTACCTGGTTGACCTCAACGGCGACGGGAACATGGATGTGCACGTGATGTACTATGATCCAAAGGGGCTGCCAGACAAGGTCTACCTGAACGATGGCAAGGCTAATTTTGCCGACAGCGGCCTGGCGCTGGATGAAGAAACTATAGCCTGGGGCGACCTGGATGGCGATGGAGATGTGGATTATTTCGGCAAGCGTTGGGGCCAGGGCTATGTTGTAATGCTGAACGACGGCAGCGGACAGTTCGCCACAGGCTGGCAAATGGACGATAGCCAATCCACGAATGGCGGCGTGGCTCTGGCCGATTTTGATGGCGATGGCGACCTGGACGCGCTGGTAGCCAATGGCACTCGCTCTCAGGGCAGCCACCCTACCCGCCTGCTGTGGAATGACGGCATTCAGGGCGGAACGCTTGGGCAATTCACAGACAGCGGGCAGCAACTAAACAAAACTCTGGGCGCTGAATTAGGCGTGGGCGATCTGGATGCCGATGGCGACCTGGATGTGTTTGTTTCTAACTTTGATCTTCCCAACGAGGTGTGGCTCAACGATGGTGAGGGTCACTTGCTCGATAGCGGCTTGCGGCTTGGCACAAACGCAGACTCGAGTGCCAAGCCATCCCTGGGCGATCTAGATGGCGACGGCGACCTTGACGTGTTCGTCGGCAGCTTGATGGGCAAGCCAGAGATCTGGCTCAACACCGCTACACCCAAACCGAGCACCGCCACCGTGCTGCTCATCTTTGGTCAGCAGTTCATTCACGACATCTACACAGTGGTGAGGCCGGCGCTCGAAGAGGCCGGCTACCGCGTCGTCGTGGCTTCTCGGACAATGGAGCCACTCAAGGGCAAGAATGTAAATGTACAAGTGGCCGTTGACCTGCTCTTGGAAGATGTGCAGGTGGAAAATTACGACGCCATCCTCTTTAACTGCGACAACGACATCACCTTTGGCACCGCCACCGCCGAAACCAACCGCATTGCGCAAGAGGCCATTACACAAAACAAAGTGCTGGCCGCGATATGCAGCGGGCCCCGCGTGCTGGCCTACGCCGATGTAGTTGAGGGGATCAAGACTACGGGCGAACCTTCGCAGGCCTGCGCCATGCTGGAAAAAAGCGGCGCCACCTGCACCGGGGCCGAGATGGAGCGGGATGGACTGATCATCACCGCGCGAGATCGGTATGCCAGCCGCGCCTACGTTCAGGCGATTATCGAGGCAATGCAGGAACAGTCTGCGCCGCCGATCGCCACTCCCAAACCTGATTCATCACTCGTCTTTAAAAAAAGTGCGCAAATCTTTCCATCCATCCCCACCTGGAAAATCGGGCTGGCTGACCTGGACAAAGATGGCGATCTTGATGCCGTGTTTGCCAACGGGCAGGCCAATGATTCTCAGGTCTGGCTGAATGACGACAGCGGCTTTTTCACCGATACGGGCCAGCAACTGGGGTTGTTTGGGCATGGCATTGACATTGGCGATGTAGATAGAGATGGCGACCCAGATGTGGTCATCAGCACGCACCAAGATTCCGCGCCAAGTAGGGTTTATCTGAATGATGGCAAGGCCGTTTTCCAAGAACTTGCCGGGGCGTTCGATGCCAATATCGGGTTCAGCCTAGATCTGTTCGACCTCGACAAAGATGGCGACCTGGACGCTGTTGGCGAAGGCACAAGCGCGACCAACATCTATTTGAACGACGGCGCGGGGACTTTTGAGCCTGGCGAGATGACCTTTCCATTGACCACCGCCTGGGGCGACCTGGATTCCGACAAAGATGTGGATGTGTTTGTCAAAAAAGAAGGCGTGGGCTACTCGGTGCGATTGAACGACGGCGGCGTTCAAGGAGGAACGCCTGGCAGTTTCAGCCAGCATTGGAGTCATTCGGACAGCACAGCGATGCTCTTGGGCGACATTGCTCTGGGAGATGTGGACAACGATGGCGACTTGGATACCATCATCACCAACGGCCATTTCCAGTCCACCGCTTATCCAGCCATGGTTTTTATCAACGATGGGACAGGTTCGTTTACAGACAGCGGGCAGCGCCTCAGCACAGTTCGGAACGCGGGGATTGGCCTGGGCGACCTGGATGGCGATGGCGATCTTGATCTGACGCTGACGGATTACATGAAACCATGCCAAATCTGGCTAAATGACGGAGACGGCCAATTTACGGATAGTGGCTTTAGGTTTGGGGATGGTCAATTCTACCGCCACGTTCATTTGGGCGATTTGGATAGGGATGGCGACTTGGATATCTTGCTCGCCACCTTTAGCCTCACCAGCGGCCCGAACGAAATCTGGTTCAATCAGAGATATTGATAGGCGCGCTGGGCGCAATCTCTCAAGGAGTCAAAAATGAAAGCCCTAAAAATCATCTCTATGCTCACACTGCTCATCCTGCTGGCTAGCTGCCAGCCTGCCGCCACCACTCCATCACCATCCGCAGCAACATCCGTCTCGGCGGCAGAAACACCCATGCCTACGCCCAGCAGCCAGGGATTGATCGCCTTTGTCTCCACTCGCGACGGCAATGGCGAAATCTATGTAATGCGTGCCGACGGCAGCGACCCGCGCCGGATGACCAACTGGGGGCAATGGGACGGCTACCCCGATTGGTCGCCCGCGCCGCCGGAAGGCGGCACAGGCGGCAGGCAGATTGCCTACTATAGCTATATCAACAGCAAGAGTTGGGTCATCAAGGTAATGAACGCTGACGGCGGCAACGTGCGTCAATTGACCGACGGCGGCGCTTGCGACGGAGCGCCTTACTGGTCGCCAGATGGCGCCCAAATTGTTTACAGCTCTGACGCCGAATGTAACGCCGAGCGCCGCGAAATCTATGTCATCAGCGCCGAGGGCGGCACGCCGCGCAACCTGTCAAACAACGCCGCCGATGACATCGCCGGCACATGGTCACCAGATGGGAAACAAATCGTATTCTCCTCGAATCGCGATGGCAACTATGAACTCTATGTCATGGATGCCGACGGCGGCAACGTGCGCCGGCTGACGAACAACTCCGCCGATGACTATGCGCCGGCCTGGTCTCCCGCGTCGCCGGAAGGCGGCGACCAGATCGCCTTTTATTCCAACCGCGACGGCAACGACGAAATTTATGTAATGAATGTAGACGGCAGCAACGTGCGCCGCTTGACCAACAACACCGCCGTAGATTGGTTCCCGCGCTGGTCACCCGCGCCGCCAGAGGGCGGCACAGGTGGGAAGCAAATTACGTTTAGCTCCAAGCGCGACGGCAACCTAGAGATTTATGTGATGTCTGCCGACGGCAGCAACGTGCAGCGATTGACAAACAGCCCAGGTGATGATTTCAACTCTGTCTGGCAGCCAAGCAGGCTGCCAACCTCAACCTCGGCGCTGCCTCTAGCGCCATCAGGCAGCCTATCGGACGAGGAGCGCGCAACGCTCGACAGTTTGCAGCAGGTAGACAATTTTCCGCTTTACACGATGCACTATTACGGAGCATACGACACAAGAACCTCTTTTACTGCCAATGTCCGCCAGTGGGCCAGTGCAGCCCCCTACCCGGCTTGGGGTTGCTCGCTGTTCGCCGCGCTCGGCGACCCAGACAACAGACTCTATGGGCGCAATTTTGACTGGGAATATAGCCCGGCTGTTTTGCTGTTCACCGACCCGCCAGATGGATACGCTTCGGTCTCGATGGTAGATATTGCCTTTCTTGGATTTGGAGCATCCAATGCCGGCGCATTGACCGACCTTCCCCTCGCCGAGCGGCAGCCGCTTTTAGAGGCCCCCCGCTGGCCTTTCGATGGCATGAACGAGCACGGCCTGGTTGTTGGGATGGCGGCCGTGCCGTCGGGAGAAATGCAGCCCGACCCCAACAAAGAAACGCTTGGCTCATTAGGCGTGATTCGCGAGATGCTGGATCACGCGCGCAACGTGGACGAAGCCGTGAGCATCCTTCAAAATCACAATATTGACATGGAAGGCGGGCCGCCACTTCATTATCTGCTCGCCGACCGCTCGGGCCGCTCAGTCTTGGTGGAATTTCATCGCGGCCAGGTCATCACCCTGCCCAACGAATCGCCCTGGCATTTGGCGACCAACTTTTTGCGCGCCTCGGTGAGCGACCCGGCCGGGCAGTGCTGGCGCTACGATGCGCTCGCCGCCAGGCTCACGCAAGCCAAGGGCCAACTCACCGCGCCAGAGGCCACAGACCTGCTGGCCCAGGTGTCTCAGGAAGGCACCCAATGGTCGGTCGTTTACGAGATGAGCAGCGGCGATATCAACGTGGCAATGGGCCGCAAGTACAAAGATGTGCACACGCTGCACTTGCCTGCGTCAGGCTCTATACCGACCCCATCACCCACCGTGAAATATCTGCGCGAGTGGGCCGACTTGAGAACCGGCAAGGGGCCGGTGTACAGCCAGAGATGGTCGCCAGATGGGCGATTGCTCGCCACAGCCGATTACGATCAAATCAGAGTGTGGGATATCAAATCGCGCCGGGAAGCCGGTGTGCTGATGGGACACACCAACTTTGTGTGGGGGCTGGCCTGGTCGCCAGATGGAGGCACTTTGGCTTCCGCCAGTCAAGATGGGACGGTGCGGCTGTGGGAAGCCTCGACTTTTACCGAAACGGCTGTCTTGGAAACAGTTTGGGCATTTTGCGTGGATTGGTCGCCGGATGGTCGCCAATTGTTGGTGGGCAACATGACCGGTGAGGTTCAGGTGTGGGATGTTGCAACTAGGCAGTTGCTTCACTCTTGGCCAAGCCCCACCCACTCGGCCATTATCAGCATCGCCTGGTCACCGGACGGCAAGACCGTCGCTTCTGGCGAACTGGGAGGCGCTATCCATTTGTGGGATGTTGCAACAGGCCAGGCGCGCGCAACGCTAGCGGGATATACCACCAACAGGTGCGATGTCAATGGCCTGGCCTGGTCGCCAAGTGGCAGCACGTTGGCCACGGCGCATCAAGATGGGCAGGTGCGGCTGTGGGATGCCAACACAGGCCAACTGGCGCGGACCATCGAGGCCCACAGCGGCTGGGCCAGGGGCGTGGCCTGGTCGCCGAGCGGGCAACTGCTTGCCTCGACAGGCCAAGACAAACGCATTTGCCTGTGGAATCCAGAGACCGGCCAAGAGTACGCCGAAGAGCATCATAATTTCTTGCCGGTATGGAGTGTGGCCTGGTCGCCTGACGGGACCATGGTCGCATCGGGAGCAGGTACATACGAACAAAAACATGTTGGCGCAACCATCGTGTGGACAGTGCCGTAACTAGCGGCCATGGCCATAGGAATTCCCTTTTTGGCCTTGCTGCCACCAACTTGGCAAGGCCATAGTGCATGCAAAATCCCAAAGATGGGATAGCAAAGAAGGAAAAGCAATGTTACACAAACTGGGTCTACTAATACTGCTCGCAACCAGCCTGACGGCCTGCGCCTCTCCCCAGGCAACGGTAGCCCTGCCAAATAACACCGCTACGCCGATGCCCAGCGCGACGCCGGCCGCCACGGCCAGCGTGGCTTTGCCAGCCCCAAGTGGCAGCGTGGGCGGGCTAATCGCTTTCTACTCTGAACGAGATGGCAATGCAGAAATCTATACCATGAATGCCGACGGCAGCGGGCTGAAACGCCTGACCAATAACCCTGCGGACGACACGTGCCCCGATTGGTCGCCCGCGCCGCCAGAGGGCGGCACAGGTGGTACACGGCTGGTGTTTGTCTCTGATCGTGACGACCCCAACCCTCACAAGTGTTTCCCCAAATGCAATTATGAGATCTATATTATGGACGCCGATGGCAGCAATCAACGGCGATTGACTGACACACCCGCGGCCGAGGGACATCCTGTCTGGTCGCCCGCGCCGCCAGAGGGCGGCACAGGCGGCCGGCAGATCGCCTTTTTCTCCGAGCGCGACGGCAACCAGGAAATATATGTCATAAACGCCGACGGCAGCAACCCGCGGCGACTGACCAACGACCCGGCCGACGACATGCGCCCAAGCTGGTCGCCTGGTGGCCAGCAGATCGTCTTCAACTCTACGCGCAATGGCAACTGGGACATTTACGTCATGCAGGCCGATGGGAGCGAGCCGCGCCCCTTGACCAGCAGCCCGGCCTGGGAATTCTTTCCAAGCTGGTCGCCAGGTGGCAAGCAAATCGCCTTTTTCACTTGCGACCCCAATTGCCGACCCAATAGGCAAGATATTTATATCATGGACGCCGACGGAGACGAACAAGGTTCGCGCAACGTGCGGCGGCTGACAAACACCCCCTCGGTCGTTGACGAAGACCCGGCCTGGTCGCCAGATGGCAAGCAAATCGTCTTTCAATCCGATCGGGATGGCAACTTTGAAATTTATATCATGGACGCCGACGGAAACAACCCGCGGCGGCTGACAAACAACCGGGGCGGCGATTATTGGCCCGCCTGGCAGCCTGTGCCCTAGTTATTTTGGCTCTCCTGGGTTTAACGGGAGACTGACATGATTCGGCTTTGTTTCACCACAAAGGACACGAAGGTTCAAATAATGTTTGGTGTCCCTAGTGTCACCTGCCCCCGCGCAAGCAGGGGGTTGGTGAAAAGTTTTGGCGACATTGCATTTTCCCGCTAGAGTCGGGAGAGTCGTTATTCTACCAAGGAGTCTAAAGATGAAGCCTATTACCATAAAAACACTTTACGTTCTTGCACTTGTTTCGCTTGCGGCTTGCCGGCCAGGCGCGCCGGCAACCACCCCAACAACAGAGATCAAACCAGCCCAACCTACCCTTACGGCTGCATCCACGCCCCAATCACCCTCACCGGCCAACACCGCCTGGGACACCGGCTGCTTTGGCCGGCCGGTGCAAGACTGTGTCCTCTTCCGCCAGGGGCTAATTCAAGCCGAACAGGCAGCGCTCGATCGCTTGCAAGGCGCCAGTGTCTATAGCATTGACCTTGACATCCCAGATGATTTTGCAGTGTTGACAGGCCACCAGCAGGTCCTTTACACCAACCAGGAAGACAAGCCGCTCGATGCCGTTTACTTTCAACTGTTTCCCAACATCGCCGGCGGCAAGGTGACGGTATCCGCCGTTAAAGTAGACGGCAAAGAGATAGCGCCTGTTTACGAATTCAAAGACAGCGCCGTGCGCGTGCCGCTGCCAGAGGCATTGCAGCCCGGTGGGCAAACTATGATTCAGATGGATTTTAGGGCCGAGGTGCCCCGCGAGATGGGCGGCAACTATGGCCTGTACGGCTACTTTGACGAGGTGCTGGTGTTGGACGAGTTTTATCCCGTCATCCCAGTCTATGACGACGAGGGTTGGAACGCCAAGGACCCGGCCCCTAATGGCGATGTCACCTATTTTGACGCCAGCTTTTACCTGGTGCGCGTGACGGCCCCCGCCGACCTGGTTGTGGTCGCTTCTGGGATTGAGGTCAGCCGCGAACAGGATGGCGATAAGCAAGTGCTGGTCTTGGCAGCTGGCCCCGCCCGCGATTTTTACCTGGCCGCCGGCAAGTTTACGCTCGTCAGCCAGACGGTGGGCGAGACCACCATCAACAGCTATGCCTTGGCAGAACGAGAACAGGGCGCCAAGCTGGCTCTGCAAGTCACAGCCGACGCCCTCAAAAGCTACAGCGCGCGCTTTGGCGCCTATCCCTACACCGAGATGGATGTTGTGAGCACACCCATGCTGGCCCTGGGCATTGAATATCCCGGCATTATGGGCATCACCTTGCAAGAATATGATCCAGACGTAATCATTTCCGGCCTGCCCTCTCAGGTCATGCTCGAATCAACCGTCGCGCACGAGGTGGGCCACCAGTGGTTTTACAACGTCGTCGGCAGCGATCAAATAGACGAACCCTGGATGGACGAGGCCATCGTCCAATATGTCACCAGCCTGTATTACCTCGACATCTACGGTGAGCAAGCCGCCTCTAGCTATCGCGCGTCTTGGGAGGGGCGCTGGAACCGGGTCGAGCGGGCCGAAATTCCCATCGGCAAGCCGGCCGCCGCCTACGCAGGCAAGGAATACAGCGCCATTGTCTATGGGCGAGGGCCATTTTTCATCGCGGCCATGGCAGACAAGCTGGGCCAAGACACTTTTGATAAATTCATGCGCGATTATTACGAAACGCACAAATGGGGCATTGGCACAGGCGATGCTTTCAGGCAACTGGCCGAGCGCCACTGCAACTGCGACCTGACCGAGCTGTTCGAGGAGTGGGTTTACGAAAAATAGGGCAAGTTGAAAAGCATGGGACATACTTGCCTTGATTGCATTTCACGGTACAATGGGCGCATGCAAATTGTCATGATTGGTCCGTTTGCGTTCAAGCCCAAGGGCACCGTCAGCGCGCGCGCGTTTTTTGCGGCGCGGGCTTTGGTTAAGCGCGGGCACCGCGTCACCATCCTCATGCCGCCTTACGACAACCCCGCCGATTCAGGCCGGGGCTGGGCACAAGACGGTGTAGAGCTGCGCAACATTGCGCTGCGTCCGGGGACTCTTGCGCCCATCACCTCTGCCTGGAAAATGGCGCGCCAGGCGCTGGCGTTGAGGCCAGACATTATCCACATCTTCAAGCCGGTGGGCTATTCTGGCCTGGCGGCGCAAATGCTCACGCGCTTGGGCCGGGCGTGGGTGCTGGATCACGACGACTGGGAAGGACGCGGCGGTTGGGCCGATGTCAACCCCTACCCGGCCTGGTGGAAAAGATTTTTTTACTGGCAGGAACCGTGGAACATCCGGCATGCCCGCGCCATTACCGTAGCCAGCCGCACACTGCAAACCCAAGTGTGGGGATTGGGGGTTGATCCGGCGCGCGTGTTTTACGCCCCAAATGGGCCAGATGAATCGCTGCGGGATCAATTCCAAATTACAAATTACAAATTACAAATTGGCCGTTTTCAAACCGCCATTTACCTTGGGCATATTCCTCACGGCAACGACCTGGATCAGGCCATTGAGGCGGTGGCGCGCTTGCGGCCAGAATTCCCCAACCTGCGCCTTGTCATTGCCGGCGTGGGCGATGGCCTGCCCGCTCTACAAGCATTGGCGCAGCAGCGTGGCTTGAGCGAGGTGGTCAGCTTTCCCGGTTGGATAGACCCGCCCCGCGCGCCCGAGTTGCTGGCTGCGGCAGACGTAGCCATTTACCCCTACCGCGACACGCTCATCAACCGCGCCAAGTGTTCGGCCAAGACCATTGCCTACATGGCCGCCGGGCTGCCCACCATTGCCAGCCGCGTGGGACAAAACGCCGAATACCTGGAACACGGCGTCAGCGGTTGGTTGGTGGAACCGGGCGATAGTGAGGGTTTTGCCAACGGGCTGCGTATCCTGCTTACAGACCAGGCACGCGCTCAGGCCCTGGGTCAGGCCGCCCGCCAGCGGCTATGGGAACGCTTTGATTGGGATATACTGATTGAGCAGTTTATACAGGCGTACGAAAAAGATTCCAAATCTCATTTGAAATTTCAAATCTGAGATTTTTGTCTATTCCTCGTCATCTGCTTTCAGCAACAAACCCAGCTCATCGTCAAAAGCACCATCGGCCTGGCTGCCAACCTGGGCAAGTGAATCTGGCCCAAGCTCGGCGCTGGCCTCTGCCGGCACGTCAATAAAACTATCTTCCTCTTCGCCATTTTCCAAGACCTCGCCGGGTTGGGCCGCCTCAATCACAATCTCGCCAAACATTGCAGCCTGTTTCACATTGATTCGCTGCCGCTTGAGCAATTCCAACACGGCCAAAAACGTCACAATGATTTCCAGGCGAGAATCGGCCTGTGTGAGCAAGCGCGTGAAACTGATGTAAGCTTGATGCTGCAAGGTATGCTCAATCAGGGCAATCTGATCACGGATGGTGATGGCGAACGGGCGAACCAGCGTGCCCACCGGCGGGGCCGGCTTGGCCACCGCCAGCGCGCGGCGCACGGCGGCCAGCAAATCATCAACCGTGACGCCGCTGAGGTCTATAGTAGAGGCTTCAATCTTGGGCGGCGGGGCCAGCCGCACAAAGCTCCGCAAACCTTGATCCTGGCGTGTTCCCAGGCCCAGCGCCACTTTTTTGAATCGTTTGTAGGCAAGCAATTGCCGCACCAGGTCATCGCCCACATCTTCTTCCTCAGTCATGACCGGCGGGCGAGGCAACAAGGCTTGCGATTTGATGAGAATCAACCTGGCGGCAATCACCATAAAGTCGGCCAGTTGATCAACGTTAAGGTGCTCTAGTGTATTGAGGTGGGTCAGGTACTGGTCTGTAATCTGCGCCAGCGACACCTTGGTAATATCCAGCTCTTCGCGCTCGATCAGGTACAGCAAAAGATCAAGCGGCCCCTCAAACACAGGCAGCTTGACCGCATAGGTGATGTTGGCAAAAATATCCGTCATTGCAAAGGTCCGAAAAAATTAAATTTACTGTTTTTTGCCCATCCTTACCTGATCACTTGCAACACCAAAAACAACAACGCCCCGCCCACAACGATCACGACCAAAAGCCCAACCGCCACTCTGGCCAAGACTAGCTCTTGCTGTTTCTGCTTGGCGCGGGCAGCCTGTAGCCGGCGGTCACGTTCCTGGTCGCGCGCCCACATGCGGGCCAGGCGCTCATCAGATGCGGTTTCTTCGTGCTGCTTGATGGTGCGCGCTTCTATGCCGCGCTGGTAAATAAAGTCGGACGAGGTTGTTGCCACTCGTCCGGCCACGCTTGCCAAAAGGTCCAATGGGGTATGGCAGCGCAGGCAAATCTTGGCTTGCAAGGGGTTTGGGGCATTGCACGCCGGGCACAATCCGCGCAAGGCGCGCCCGCACTGGGGGCAATCTAGCTCATCCAAGTCGCTCACCGTCTCGCAATCGGGGCACACGCGGTCAGGATGCGCAAAACTGGCGCCGCAGTATTGGCACTGAACTGTTCCGTCGCCCTGGTCAACCAAGCCGGCGGCATTACAACCAGCGCACAGTAACCCAGCTAAAGAATCGCTCATATTGCACCTCTCTCCCTTGCATTATATCAGCCCGTTGAGGTACACACAAGCGCCGGTCGCACGCCGGCCACCGGCACTCTTGCGCATGAGGGGCTTTGTGATACAATAAGTCAGTACAATTGTAATCCTGGTTCTGATCTAAGCAGGAGGCCCCAATGGAACATTTGAATGTTCTCAGGCGAGTAGACATTTTCTACGATCTGACGCAAGCCCAGTTGGACATGATTGCCGCGGTTTGTCAAGAGCGCACTGCCCGCTCTGGCGAGTTAATTTTTGAAGAAAACACAGCCGGTGATGAGCTCTATGTCATCATGCGCGGCGAAGTTGAAATCTTGGTTGACCCTGGCATGGTCAGCGGGCCAGGCTCGCGCCGCACGCCCGCCCCGGTAACCATTGCCAAGCTGCGCGACGGCCAGACATTTGGCGAAATGGCGCTGGTAGACCAGGGGCTGCGCAGCGCCTCGGCTCGCTGCGCTTCAGATAACACTCGCTTGCTCGTCATCCCGCGCGCCAAGCTGCTGTCGCTGTGTGAAAGCCATGCAGACCTGGGTTATCGTGTCATGCGCAACATGGCCGCCGACCTGGCCTTCAAGATTCGCAGCAGCGACCTGGCCATACGCGAGCAACTGCTGTGGAGACCGCGCCAGGCCATCTGAGCTTTTTGCCCACCAACAAGAAAGCAAAGCTTTCGCAGTGGTGCAAGTTTCGCACTTTCCTATACCATCAAAAAAGGCCAGAGTTGTCTCTCCGGCCTTTTGTTGTTTCGGCTTAAAAGCCTGTCCTAAAATCAATACCTTTCAAATAAGGTGTTGCTCGTGGGGGCAGGTCTGAGACCTGCCCATACAGCAGCAGTGTTATTTGAAAGGTATTGGTCCTAAAATTAGCTTTTTCGTACTGGCGAAAGAGGATTTTAGGATAGGCCCTTACTTGGCAGGCTCTTGCTTTTGCAGCACTTGGTCTATGATTCCCAACTCTTGAGCCAGCTCGGCATTCATGTAAAAGTTGCGGTCGGTGTACCTTCTTATCTTTTCATCGTCCAGGCCGGTGTGTTTTTTTAACAGGCTGTTCAGCAAATCGCGCATGCGCAAGATTTCGCGCGCTTCAATTTCGATATCGGCCGCCTGCCCCTGCACCCCTCCCAACGGCTGGTGCAGGTGGATGGTGGCGTTGGGCAGCGCGTAGCGTTTGCCTTTGGCGCCCGCCGTCAGCAAGACTGTTGCCATGCTGGCTGCCATGCCCACGGCAATGGTAGACACCGGGCAATGAACAAGCTGCATGGTGTCGTAAATGGCCATGCCGGCCGTAATTTGCCCGCCGGGCGAATTGATATAGAACTGGATATCTTTTTCAGAATCTTCGCGGTCAAGGAACAACAATTGAGCCACAATCAGGTTAGCCACCTGGTCATTGACAGGTGTGCCCAAAAAGACAATCCGCTCTTTTAGCAAGAGCGAAAAAATATCATAGGCGCGCTCGCCCCGATTGGTAGACTCTATCACCATTGGAATTAAACCTGTAGCATCCATCATAGCCTCCTATTCAACCGATTCATCTTTGTCAACCGTTTGAGGGTCACTCATAGGCGCTTTTACTTCCACTGCCTCAGGTTCAGCCGCCGCTTGCAAATCGCTTACGGGCATTTCGGCAGCGGGGGGCTCGGCCACATTTGCGGCAGCCGCCAATTCAGCTTCGCCCTTGCAAATGGCCATCAGCCTGTCCAGCGCCTTTTCAACGATCTTGCCGCCTTGCTCCTGCTCCGCCTCGACCAAGTTTTCCTCATCAATAAAGGTGCCCAGCGTCAATCCCTGCCTCACCCTGGTTATGGCGCGCAGTTTCATTTCCTCGCGATATGCCTCTTTGGTCTGTTTTTTGATGTTCAACAGCTCGTCCAGGCTCATCTTTTGATTGCCCAAACGCTCTTCAACTTCTTGAATCACTCGATCCAGTTCTTCTTCGACCAAGACTAGCGGGAACTCGATAATAGCCGCCTTGGCCAATCGCTCAATGCATTTGTCGGCATAGGCAGCTTGGGCCTGGGCTAAAGCGCGCTGTTCCATCGAGCTGCGCAGCGAGGCGCGCAGTTGATCCAGCGAATCATAGTTGCCCACAGTCTGGGCCAGGGCATCATCTAATGGCGGCGCATTCACCTTTTTCAGTTCGTCAAGCTTGACGGTGAAATTGGCTACCTGCGGCTGGGTTGGTTCGGATGGCTCTTGGTCCTGCGCAGGTTCCTCCTCTGATTGAACCGGCATGGCCAGGCTAAATGTTTTTTCTTCACCCACCTTCAAACCGACGATATTGGCCGAAAAGCCTGGCAACCAATCTCGTTCCTCATTCAAAAGCAAGCTGACATTGCCATTTGCGTCAACCATGTCAGAAAAATCAATCGGCTCGCCGCCAGTGGCGGCTTGTATAGTCAACACTGCCACCAGGCCCAATTCGGCGGGCACGTCGCTGGCCGGCTCTAGCACGGTGTTGCGCTCTTGAAGCGCATGCAGCAATTGGTCTATTTCCTCTTCGGGCACCGCCAGCGTTTCAAAGGGCACGCGCAGGCTGCGATAATCACCCAACTTTACCACAGGTGGCAAAGACACAATAGCCTTGAAAGACAACGGCTTCCACTTTAGATCGCTCACATCCACGGGACGGAAAGGCAAAAGCAATTCTTGCTTGAGAGCTTCCTGGATCAGTTGCGGGCCGAGGTCCTGGAACATTTCTTCATACAAAGCATCTTCGCCAATTGAGCGCACAATGACAGCGTAAGGCGCCTTGCCCCGGCGAAAGCCCGGAACATTTAACTGCCCGGCAACTTTTTTGGCGGTGCGCTGCAGCGCCTGTTGAACGCGCTCGTCTTCCACTTCAATTGCCAGCTCGACCTGGCGATTTTCAAGAGTTTGAGATGTAATCTTCACAGCTTGCCTCACTTTTAGACTGGTTTGCGAAACATACAAAAGGGCAGCTTTACTGGCTGCCCTCGCGCTCTAGAGCGGGCTAACGGCTTGACTGCTGCTAGATATCTATATGGGTCTATTTCAAGTTTTCAAGCAGCCTCATCTGCCGGTCGCTGCGCGACCCTAGTTCTTTGCATGGGGAAGGAGGGACTTGAACCCTCACGGAGGGACCCTCCAGCAGATCCTAAGTCTGCTCTGTCTGCCAGTTCCAGCACTCCCCCGCGTGGGGTTTATTATACCGCAAACAGAATACAAGTCAATATGTGTTCTTTCTTTTACCCATATAGCGCCGACAAATCTCCATCTTGTGATATAATCAAGAGATGGACAAGATGTTGACAATCCGTTTTGACCCCCGCGCTATCGTTCTGGTTGGCCTGGGGCTGGCGGTCATTGGGGCTTTTTTGCCTTGGGTCCATCTTCCCCCCTTCCTGGTCAACGACACAACCCAGTGGGGGTTGAGAATTGCCAAGTTTTTGACTCTGGCCCTAAGTATCCTGGGGCTATTGTCGCTATTGTGGCCGGGGCAATTATTGCGCCGGACCGCCCTGCCAGCGGCTGTTTTGGCACTCTTGGCTGATCTACTGGCCCTGACGGTGCTGATTGGCCTGTTAAAAGTTTTTTACAATCTGGCGCTGACTCCAAGAGACTATCTGAGCACCATTGGCAGCGGACTGTATATGATATTCATTGGGGCGCTGATCGCTTTTTTGGCAGGCCTCTGGCCGGCGGGCGGCAACCTTTACACGGGCGCCACCCAACCCGAGTTGCTGATACTGGCGCTGTTGGCAGCGGGGTTTATGCTCTTGTGCGCGTGCGCAGCCCTGACGGGCGCTTTGCTAGGCCCTGTTAGCACGGCGCTACAACCTGCCGCGGGGCCAGCGGCGGCCTCGCCTACTCCCAAGCTTTTTCCAAGCGATTTGTTAGCCACACCGCTCATTGAAGTTCATGTCACGCTGCGAGATGCCACCCCAGCGCCTCCATCTGCCACTATCGCGCCCGAAACAACTGCTTTTCCCTCCTCCACACCTATCCCGCCGCCTTCCACCCCAACGGCCACGCCAGCCCCCCCTTCCTTACCATCGCCAACCCGCACCACAGAGGCGACGACCATCTACAAGCCTACCCCAACCAGCACCCTCATCCCAACGCCTCCATTCTCGCCGTTGCCCACACCTGGGGCAGGCAAATAAAGGCATTTTGCCCCGCAATCTTTTTGTAACACTCCTGAAAGCAAACCGAAAGCCGAACTTGCGGCTGAATATGATATGCTGGTGCAAGGGCACGCTGACGACATCGGCGCGCGCCGCTTTTCCATGCTCTGCCAAGAAATGAAAAGGAAATAACGCGCCCATGGGCCAGGCTGTCTGCGCCCTCGAAATGAGCAAGTTGTGTAATCCTTAGCCCTAGGAGCTTGTCGGAGAGGGCCGTTCGTAGTGCGCGCTTTAGCGCGCTAAAGCGCGCACTAC
>JBGSMF010000447.1:0-20033 GCA_041740315.1 Thermoflexales bacterium | reverse complement strand
GCTCCGGCGCGGCAGGCCGCCATTGCCGGCGGGCTGCCGGCCGAGAGCATACCTGCCACGGCCATCAACAAGATCTGCGGATCGGGCCTCAAGGCGGTGATGCTGGCCTCGGCCATGATCAAAGTTGGCGATGCCGATATTATCGTTGCGGGCGGCATGGAAAATATGAACATGTGCCCGTATTTGCTCAAGCAGGCCCGCACCGGCTATCGCATGGGCAACGGCGAGTTGATTGACGCGATGGTGCACGACGGGCTGTGGTGTGTGTTTGAAAACCACCACATGGGCAGCTCGGCCGAGTGGGTGGCGCGCGAGTATGGCATCACCCGCCAGATGCAAGACGAGTTTGCTTACCATAGCCAGCGCAAGGCGGCCGCTGCGCAAGAGGCCGGCAAGTTCAAAGCAGAAATTACGCCGGTGGAGCTAAAGGGCAAAAAGGGCGAGGTGACCCTCTTTGATACCGACGAGTGCCCGCGCCGCGATACAACGCTAGAGGCCCTGGCCAAGCTGAGGCCGGCGTTTGAAAAAGATGGCACGGTGACGGCCGGCAACGCGCCCGGCATCACCGATGGGGCGGCGGCAGTGGTAGTGATGAGCTTGCAAAAGGCGGAGCAGCTTGGCATTGCGCCGATTGCGCGCGTCACGGGCTATGACCAGGCTGGCGTCAAGCCGATCGAGATCTTTACCGCGCCCATTTTTGCGGTGAGACGGCTGATGGAAAAGACCGGCAAGACGATTAACGATTACGACTTGATCGAGGCCAACGAGGCCTTTGCCGCGCAATGCCTGGCGGATGGCAAGGGCCTGGGCTGGGACGAGAGCCGCGTGAATGTGAACGGCGGCGCGATTGCGCTGGGGCATCCCATCGGCGCCAGCGGCACGCGCGTGTTAGTGACGCTGCTGTATGCGCTCAAGGATCGCGGCCTGAAAACCGGCCTGGCTACCTTGTGCCTGGGCGGCGGCGAGGCGGTGGCCTTGTCGGTGGAGATGATGTAGGATACTAACCCTTGGCTAACTGGCGTCATTCACCACCGAGACACGGAGAACGCAGAGCAAGCCCCAAAATGCTCTGTGCGCTCCGTGCCTCGGTGGTAAAAAATGAATTGATCTTTTGCAAGAGTTCGTTTTTGGCGCTTGGCGCAGTGCTGGCCTTGTTGCTGGCAGGCTGCAATGCGTCGCCTTTGCCCCAAGGCAAGAGCACGCCCGACTCTGGGCTGTTTATTGCCACGATGACGCTGCCGCCTGCCGGCACACCGCAAGCTGATGCTACCCCCTTGTCGGAGGCTGCCACGCCAGAGCCAGACCTGGCCACCTTGCTCCATTACACCGTCCAGCCGGGCGATACACTCCTGGGCATTGCGGTGCGGCACAATGTTTCGATGGCCGCTATTCAGCTTGTCAACGATATGAGAGATTCTACCGTCGTCCAGGTTGATCAAGAGCTTGTCATCCCGCCGCCTTTGCGAGAAGACGAAACGCCTTTTTGGATTGTCCACGTCGTTCAGCCGGGCGAGTCTCTATCTAAAATCGCCCGCGTGTATGGCGTGACGGTAGAGGCGATTTTGCAAGTTAATGCCATCGCCGACCCGGAGCTGATCAAGGCGGGGCAATTGTTGGTGATTCCGGTGCAAACACTGGCGCTGGCGCCGCCCGCCACGCAACCCCCGCTGCCGAGCGATACACCTGTACCCAGGCCAACAGCCGCCCCCACCGCGCGAGCAACCCAGGCGGCTGGCGCAGCCGATACCCCAAGCGCGACAACATCCACCAGTGAAGCGATGTCCTCAGCCACCCCCACTTTTACACCACAGCCCCCGCCGACCATTCCGCCTAAAGTATCGGCCTGGGCAGGGCAGGCGGTTGATTTGATCAATCAAAAGCGCCTGGCCAACGGGCTGCCGGCCCTGGCCATTGCGCCGGAATTGATGCAGGCGGCGCAACTGCACGCCGAGGATTGCTCGGCGAGGGGATGGGGCAGCCACGTCGGCTCGGATGGAGCCAACACGTTGACGCGCATACAGCGCGCCGGTTACGCCGCTACTGCCTGGGGCGAAAACTGGGTGCAGGCATTTGACCCGGCCAGGGCGGTGAACTGGTGGTACGACGAAACGCCCCCCAATGACCCGCACCGCAAAAACATTCTCAGCGCGCGCTACAGCGAGGTGGGGGTGGGCATTGCGCCGGCAGACGCTGGGCGTGGTTTTTACTTTATTGCGGATTTTGGGAGCCGATAACTGCTCCGCTTACCCTCCCGCAGGTTGCAATTTGGCAGCCTCGGCGAACTTGGAGGTGTGTGTTCACACCAAGGCGTTCAAACCTGCGGGAGGGTGAGCAGTTACCCTATTTCCACGCCAGCACCAACCTGCTGCGAGTGATGCCATTGAGCGATGTGTAAAGCACCGTCTGCCCGTCTATGACGAGCAAATCAGCGTGCCCCACGCCAATGTTGCCGGGCTGGTCGGCCAAAATGGGATTGCCGGGAAATTTTTCCCACGGACTGTCAATTTGGCCGGTCAAGCTGCGCGCCAGCCCCAGTCCAAACTGGCTATCGCCGGGGTCGCCGGGGCCGGGGCCGCGAATGCCCTCGTAGAGCATATAATAGCGATCTCCCACCTTTTGCACCTCGGCTGAGCTGATCATGCGAAAGTCGAAAAAAGCATTGGTTTGCGGCCCTTTTTCTTCCAGCGGGCCATATTCAATCGCGCCGGTAAAGAGCGGGTTGTTTTTGCACTTGCGCAAAAAGCGCGCGTGCAGGCCGGCCTGGCCATAGTAACATCCCATACTGCCCGGATTTTGCCCCAGCCCCACAAAGACATATAGGCGATTGCCTTCCACGTATACCCCGGGCGGCCCTCCGATGAGGCAGGCGTATTCGGTGAGGGCATAAGGGTGAGGCCCAATGCGTTCTTCTGGCCGGTGATTGGCCGGGCATTTGGTCCATACACCACCGGGCAACAGTTCTTCTGGGGCGCTCCACGTCAGTCCGTCGCTTGAGCGGCGCAGCATGACACGCGCGCGGTATTCATAGACTAGAAACAAAATTTTGCCGTTGTAGGCAAGCCTGGGGTATTGTTGTTGATCAATGTGGTCACCTTTGGAATCGCAGGGGCACTGCTCGCACTCGAACTGGCATGTGGGCGGGGAGTCGTGTTGAAAAGTTCGCCCGCCGTCGTAACTGCGATAGATGACGGTGCAGCCGGGGAAATCCACCGGGTTGCCGCAGCGGTCCAGCGCGCCGGCAGAACGTTGGCTGGCGTGAAGATACGCCCACACTTCGCCGTTGCGCATGATGATAGCGTCCGATTCGCCCATCGGCAAGCCCGTATCAATATTCTCTACCACAAACTGGGCGCGGCCTTCCCAGAAATCCGCCAGGGTGGGGTGGTTGCCGCCTGGCTGCTGTGGCAGCATTACAAAGTGAGTGGGGCTGGGCGTGGGTGTGAGTGTAGGCCGGCGCGTTGGCGTGAGGGCGGGGAGGCGCGTTGTTGGCTTGAACGTGGGGGTGGGGGTGGCAGATGGTATGCGAGTGTCGGTGGGCGCAGCGGTGTTGGTTGGGGTAGGGGACTGGGTGGGTATGGGGCTGGGAGTTGATGTGGGTGATGCGCTGGGGCGAGCGATTGCGAGCGCGCTGGGCTGCCTGGGTGTTGGCAATGAGGTGGCGGTGCTTTCCACAGTTAATGGCGCAATAACATCTTGATAGACCACCGCCCCCAAATATAGCCACAGGCTGACAATGAGCAGGGCGAGTGATACACAAATTCGCCTCAGAGTAGACTTGAGAGGGCGGGCGGCTCTACGTTGCATCAGATGACTCTTCCGAAAATAACCACAAAGGACACCAAGGGCACAAAGGGTTAGATCTTTTTACGATGTTAGGCCACGCTTGAATTTTCTTGGTGTCCTTTGTGCGCTTGGTGGTTAAAAAGCTTTTTTCAGAAAAGTCATCATATGGAAAGTCGTTGTGTTCTCGGCATTTCCATGGTGAGAGTGGCTGGTTTACTGAGTCACATTGATTATCAGCGGCTGCGCAGTTGCATTGGCTCCATAGGCCGCACCGGCAGACGCGGGACGCGCCTCAAAGTCTGCCGCAGCATTGAGCGTCGCCTGTCCGGGGGCAATGGCCCGCAAAACAAATATCGCTGCATCAGCTTGCCCCTGGCTTATTCCCAGTTCGTGCTTTACCGGGTTAGGATTGGCCGGGTCCAGCACGGGTTGTGCTGTGTTGGTGTGTATAGAAAGGCTATACTGCGGCAGTCCCACTTGGGCGCAGCCCTGATTGGCAAGAGTGGCTGTTACCGTCACCGCATCGCCTACTTTGACTGTGGTGGCCGTGGCCGCCAGTGTCAGGGAGGTGATGGGGGTTTGACACTGGTCGCCCTGGCTTCCTTGCAGAACAGGCAAAAATATCTGGGGTGTTTGCCCTGGTCGCGGAGCGCCACCCCCTCCCGCCACAGGCACATAGACTTGCGTCGCAACTTGCGGCGTCGCAACTTGCGGCGTCGCAGCTTGTGGAGCGGCTGTGGGGTTAGCCGGCGCCGGGGCGCAGCTTGCCAGAATCAAGATCGTAATTCCCAAACATACTAGTCGCTTTATCATTCTTCCTCCAGCATTATTGGTGTCAAGGGTCTAGATATCTATATAGCCCGAAATCTGTACAAATGTCGGTTCGGCACAGCCAAACCGCAAGTTTTACCCCCGCTATTTGGGTTGGCGCAGCCGACCCAAATAGTTTCTCGCGCGCTTTGGTCTCAACAGCCACAGCAGTGCGATCAATATTGCGCCTATCGCGGGCCACGCCCACACCAGGTCGCCCGGCCTGACGCCCCTGTTGATGGAACGCTCTAGGTTGATGCGCACCAGGGGAGTGTTTGCGCCTAGTATAACCGTGTTCAGCGGTCTGTCAATAGCGGAATAATCATAATCTCTGCCTGCGGCTCACCTTGGCCCAGGCGCAGTTTGGCGAAGGTGGGCTTTTCACCCGGCGTGCGGCAGACTGCGCCCGGGTTGACCAGCAGCGCGCGCCCAAACTGCTCAATGTGCGCCCGGTGTGAATGGCCGAAAACGATAATGTCTGCTTCAGGGTAGAGGCCAATCAGTTGCCGGGCGATGCGGCGATTAAAATGGGTGCTGTTGGTCAGGCCGATTATGCGGCTGAGCAGGTCGCTGCTCTTGATCATCAGGCCGCGCCAACCTGGCGGGTGACCGTGGGTCAGCACAATGCGCTGCCCGGCCAGCTCCAATTTTACCACGCTGGGCAAGCTCGCGCCGCCGTCAGAAAATTCGTGCAAGTGCAGGTTGCCGCGCACGGCGTGCACGGGCGCAATGGCTTGCAGCGGTTGCAAGGCGGCCGGGTCGTCTACATCGCCGGCGTGCAAAATGAGGTCCACGCCCTCCAGCGCGGTCAAAACCGCAAGCGGCAGGCGCTTCATGCGGCGGGGAATATGTGTATCGGAAATCAATCCCAGGGTAAAGGCAGCCATAACGGCCAAGTATATCACAAGTTTGCCAGGTGTGGAGTGTTCTGTTGTATAATTGGCATTATGGGAAATTGCAGGACTGGCATCCCCATGTCAATCCACCAGTATATAGGAAATTGAAATACAAGGTGAAAGCAGATGACGGCCAAAAATGTGATGGGCAAAAATATCTTGGCCTGGGGCAGCATGCTGCTGTGCGCGCTCTTGCTCGGCGCGTGCGCGGCGCAGCCACCCACCGCGCCAACCCCAAATGTGACGCCGAGCCTGACGCCTGTTGCGGCACATACGCCAACGGTTCAGCCGCCCCTACCTACCCCGGCTGCTTTTGTCACGCCGCCGATTGCGGCAGGCCCGCCGACCTCTTGGCCTACTGTGGCCCGGCCCACGCCAGTTTCTTTTCCTGAATCTGGCCCAACTCTTACCCCAGACCCCCAGCTAGCCGAATCGCTTGACCAGTTGAAAATGGCTATTGCCTTGCGCGCCGAAACGGAGGCGAGGGGCATCTCGCTCAAGCGGGTGAGCGGCTGGCCCTTGGGATTGACTTTTCGCTGGCTAGATGGCGCCCACCTGATGTTGAACGCGCGCTTGTACGAGCTAGGCCCTTTTGCAGGCGGGCCGGTGGTCATTAACCTTGAAAACGGCCAGACCTGGCTGCCGCTTACCGAGGGGCCTTACGATCCTCCCCTGTGGTCGGCGGGCTTGCAGCGTTTGATTTCTAGCCGGGGCAACCAGATTTTTGTGTACAAACCAGATGGCGCGCTGGAGCAAGAACTGGCGGGCCAGGCGCCTTTGGTGCTTTCCCCCAGCGGGCTGCGCTTGCTGGATAAATTTGTTTGGCGCGACCTGGCAAGCGGTCAGGCAGTCTCGTTCGAGTCGCAAGTTTATCCGCGAAGGTGGGAATTGGCCTGGTCGTCTGACGAAACCCGCTTGTTTGGGTTTTGCGGCGACACAGATTTTCTATACGCCGACACGCAGACCGGCAGTTACACATGCGCCAGGGCAGGGTTGGGCCTTGAAGATTGGGAATCAGCTTCACCCTGTTTGCGATGGGTGCTGAGCGATACACGGGTGATGAGTCAGCTTGGGCTGTACGACCAGGCCCGCCAGCAATCTGGCGTGTTGGCTTTGATTGATCCGGCAAATCAATCATACATAGATGTGCGGCTTGCAGCCGGCATTGGCGCGGATTGGACGTGCAGCGGGCGCGTTGCGCCCAACGGCGAGCTGCTTTGGGCCGATTGCGGCAGAGCGTCTGATTTTAGGCAGGCTTCTTTTGTGATTGACCTGAGTTCCTTTGACGTCCAAACCATACCGGGCAATTGGCGTTTTTGCCGGTGGTCGCCCGATAGCCGCTTTGCCCTGGCGTCGGAAAATGAAACGTGCGACCCCTGTTTTTCCGATTGGTACGATAACGTTTGGGGAGCAGTTGGCAATTATGCGCTGTTTTCAATAGACAGCGGCGACGTGTATCCCCTGACCGGCGGGCCGGTTATAGGCCCCAAGGTGGACCCAAGCGGTCAGTGGGTGGCTTTATTGAGCGAGGATGGGCTGACTCTGACTATGATGAATGTGTCTACCCGCGCCGCCGCTGCAAGAGAACTGGCTCGCCCCGGCGTCAATTTGATGTGGAGGCCGCAGGGTGATGGGGTGGTGGTGGTGGCCGACGATGGCAGTCTGTGGTGGTCGCCCCAGCTTGCCGAGGGTAAGGTGAAGCAACTCACACTGCCTCCACCTGTGGCTGATACAGGCGAGCCGGATATTTTGGATATACAGTGGTCGCCCGACGGCAGCCGAATTGCCTTTGTCAGCGGGCCGGATGTGTACATAGTCTCGGTCACGGGTGATTGAGCTGTGCTGTTTTTCTTTTAACCACAATGGACACAAAGGATACCAAGCCTATTTCCCGCACCCGTAGGCTTGCATCCCCATGCAAGCCGATTGTTGGGGATGTTTGCGTATGGGGATGCGCGAATTGCGAAATCCAGGCTAGGAGCTTGTCGGAGAGTCCCGTTCGTAGTGCGCGCTTTAGCGCGCTGAAGCGCGCACTACGAGCCTACCAGCCCGCTCTCCGATAGCCTGCTAGGAAGATTCAATTGGGACCAAGTCATGTGACGTGACATTGATTCAAGAGGGGAGGTATTGATGAGCAAAAACATTTTGGCCTGTGGCATTATTGCGCTGTGTGCCTTTTTGCTTGGCGCGTGCGCGCCGCAACCTGCCGCGCCAACGCCCGCGCCTGCAACGGCGCTGCCTGCGCCAACTTTAAGCGTTACTCCCAAACCTACGCCTATTCCCTCGTCTACGCCTACACGGCGGCCAACGTCAACTCGCGTGTCTTTTTCCCTGCCTACCTCTACCGCATCGCCAACCAAAACCCCTCTGCCGACGGATTTGCCCCGCTGGAGCTTTTTGACGGCTTCTCCAACACCGTGGCCTACTGTGACGCCGTCCGATTCCAAACCGCGTGTCTGGCCCACTCCCACAACGGATCCGCAAATGGCCGAAGTGTCTACCCAGATGAAAGAGGCCATCGTCTTGAACACTGAAAAAGGCGTGCAGAGGCAGCCGCTTTGGAGGATAACCGGCTGGCCTAACGGCATTCCATTTTATCGCTGGATGGATAACACTCATTTATTAATTTTCGCAACTCTAAGCGAAGAGTATGGTCCCCCATTAGTCCTGCCGATGGTGATAGATTTGAGCAATGGCGAAACCTGGCTGCCTGCCACAGATAACCCTACTTATATTGATAGTGCCTATGTTTTTTGGTCTGAGGGTTTGCAGACTTTGATTTCGAAACAAGGCAGCGTGGTCTTTCTATATGATGCCAATGGCGGAATTGTTCAGCGATTTGATGCAGACGCCCGACTGCAACTATCGCCGAGCGGGCAGCGATTATTTGACGGGTTTGCCTGGCGCGACCCCAAAGCAGACCAGGTCGCCGATTTCGGCATACAAAATGAGTGGGGAATGTGGGTGAAAGCCTGGTCTTTTGACGAAACTCGCCTGTTTGGAGGTTGGGGCAAGGAATTTGCCTTTGCAGATGTTCGCTCGGGCAAGTATAGTTCTTTCAGATCAAACTTGAGCCTGGTGGATGGCGAGGGATTTAATCCAGAATTTCGATGGGTGCTGGATGACACACGCATTATGGTCGAGGCAGGTTTTTCTGATTATCTTCGAGATGAGAATGGTGTTATAGCTCTCATTGATCCCGAGAACCAATCTTATTTGGATGTGCGCGCCCTGACTGGCTTGGACCCACACGTGCCTTGCTACGAGTCATACATTGCACCGGATGGGGAGCATATCTGGATAGGTTGTTCCAAAGATTCTTCTTATATCGTTGACCTGCGCACGTTTATCACTCAAACCATACCAGGTGATTATTCAGACTTTTGTTCTTGGTCGCCCGATAGCCAATTTGCCCTGTTGGTGCATGGTGGATCGTCTTGTACTCACTTTGTTGTTGAGGATTTCATTTATTACCCTGAATTACCTCTTGAGAAATATGCGTTGTTCCCACTGGCTGGCGGCGATCTTTATCCTCTGACCGAGGAGCCTGTCATCGGGCCGACGTGGAACCCTAAAAGCGATCGGTTGGCGTATTTGACCGAGGATGGATACACGCTCGTTGTGCTGGATGCTGCGACCAAGCAATCCGTTCAAATACCGCTGCCTTATCCTATCACCGCCATGCTTTGGAGGCCGCAGGGTGACAAGTTGCTCTTGGTTGCAGATGACCGCAGCTTGTGGTGGACGAGCGACCTCGCAAAGGGTAATGTGGAACAACTCACACGTCCATTGGCAAGGGTCGGGGGACCTGATGTATATATTTTTGACGTGCAATGGTCGCCCGACTGCAGCCGGATTGCCTATGTCAACGAGCCGGATGTGTACGTGGTCTCGGTTACGGGTGATTGAGCTATGCTGCTTGAAGCGCGTGATGTGACGTTTCAGACCGATGTGAACGGCAAGTTCACCCATATCAGCCCAAACTGCCTGGCTCTCACCGGCTATTTGGCAGATGAGCTGGCCTCGGGGCTGCTGCCGCCCGATTGGATTATCCATCCCGCCGACTATGAGCAGGTGATTGCGCGGGCGGGCGCGGCAATCGAGGCCGCTGCTGCGCCGGCTGATTCGGAAGCGATTGAATGTCGCATCATTCGCAAAGACGGCCAACTGCGATGGGTGGCTATCCAGCTTGCGCCGATTTATGAGGATGGCCGCTTGGCGGCTGTGCAGGGGGTTGCGCACGACATTACGGCCTACAAGCAGGCCGAGCAAGCCCTGCGCGCTCGCACCCAAGAGCTGGCCACGCTCAACTTGCTGGCGGCGCGCCTGGGCCAATCGCTTGACCCGGAAGCCATTTTGGCCGAGGCGCTGGGCATTTTGATGGATGTGCTCGAGGCCGAGTTTGGGGGCGTGTACGAGGCGCGTGAGGACGGCCCATATCCCCAGGTCTTGCAAGGCTTGCCGGCCGGCTTTGATGAGGATATTGCCCAATGCCTGCATCGCCTCAGCGGGCGCTTGGGCCAGGTAAAAGTGCTGCGCGAGCATTTGCACGAGGCCGGCGGACAGATCAGCCGCGCCGGCAAAGAGGCCGGCATTCAAAGCTGGGCCGCACTGCCGCTGCGTGACCGGGGCAACGTTATCGGCTTGATTGCGCTGGCCAGCCGCGAGTACGAGCGTTTTGGCGAGGGCGATGTGGATTTCTTGGCGGCTGCCAGCGAGCACATTAGCCTGGTGGTGCGCAATGCGCGGCTGTTTGCCGAGGCGCAACGCCGCCTGACCGAGTTGGTGCTGCTCAACGAGGTGGGGCGCGCGGTGACCTCGACGCTTGACCGAGAAGTGGTATTGCGCGAGATTCTGACGCGGGCGCTCGAGGTGCTGCAAAGCGAGGCCGGCTCGGTGTTGCTGATAGAGTCGGGCGGCGACCTGGTTTTTGCGGTGGCGGCTGGACCGTCTGGCGAAAAGCTGCGGGGAATGCGGGTTCCCATAAACAGCAGCCTGGCCGGCCAGGCCGTGCGCCAGGCTCGCCCGCTGATGGTGCTCGATACGCAAAGCGACGAGCGACTGTACCGAGATGTAGATGCGCAGACTGGCCTGGTCACGCGAAACTTGTTAGCGGTGCCGCTGGTGGTGCTCAACCAGGTCATTGGCGTATTAGAAGTCATCAACAAGCGCCAGGGGCAATTTACGGCCGCCGACCTGGGCGTGCTGGAATCGCTGGCGCAGCCGGCTGCGGGAGCCATTGCCAATGCGCGCCTGTACGAAGAAGCCGTCCAGCGCGCTGAGCAGTTGCAACGTTCGCAAGCGCAACTGGTGCAATCGGAAAAGCTGGCGGCTCTGGGCCGCCTGACCACCAGCCTGGCGCACGAAATCAACAACCCGCTCCAGGCCACGCTCAATTTTTTGCACCTCTCGCTCGATTATGCCGTGGACGAGGCCAAGCGCCGCGAGTATCTAGAGATTGCGCGCCAGGAAACCCAACGGTTGGCGAACTTGGTCAACACCATGCTAGACTTTTACCGGCCCACGGCAGGCTCTGTCGCCGGCAGCGATGTGAATGCCGTCGTCGAGCGAGTGCTGGCGCTTGTGCGCAAAAAGCTCCAGAGCGGCAATGTCCAGGTGGAATTGCAGCTGGCCGCCAACTTGCCGCAGGTATCGGGCGCGCCTGACCAATTGGCCCAGGTTTTTCTCAACCTGGCCGTCAATGCCGCCGAGGCGATGAGCGACGGGGGGCGCTTGTTGATAGAGACGCGGCCCGCCAAACGCAAGCGATGGGTGGAGGTGTCGTTTACCGATAGCGGCCCAGGCATTGCCGCCGCCGACCTGCCGCATATCTTTGAGCCGTTTTATACCACCAAGCAAGCCGGGCTGGGATTGGGCTTATCCGTCAGTTATGGCATTGTCGAGGCGCAAGGTGGAACGATAACCGTATCCAGCCAGCTTGGTCAGGGTACAGTGTTTACAGTGCGGCTGCTGGCGGTAGCCCCAACGCGGCGCAGATACCGCCAAAAAACTGTATAAATTTGGTGTTTTGGTAAAAAGGATTTTTCAGTAGACATGATCTGCGCTCTCAACCAGGATTCACTACCGTACACTTTTTCATTCTGCCACGAATTTCACGAATTAGCACGAAAAAGACAGAGCAAATTAGTGGAATTCGTGCAATTCGTGGCTAAAAATCTCGGCATTGTTCTCGCAGAATTCACTCCGGGCAGAAAGTGTACGGTAGAGAAAACCAGGAAAGAGCGTCTTTGTGGTTATTTTCGAAGCAGGCTTGTGCTATAATCATAGAGTTTATCGGAAATAGCGTAGCCAACGTATCCCCATACGTTGGCGGATGGGCATGGGGATGCCCGTCCTAGGATGTGAATCATAAAATGAAGCCAGACCAAGTCTTTGAACGCGCAGATGGCCCTTTGCAGGGCGCGCGTATCCTGGTGGTAGATGACGAACCTGCCATGCGCATTTCGCTGTCCGAGATTCTCAGTTTGCGCGGTGCGCAGGTGGTAGCGGCAGGCAGCGGGCAGGAAGCAGTGGACCAACTGGCGCAATTTGATTTTGACCTGATGCTGCTGGACCTCAAAATGCCCGGCATGGATGGTTTGCAGGTGCTGGAGCAGGCACAAAAACTGCGCCCAGCCACAGTGGTGGTTATGCTCACGGCGCACGCTACGCTCGATTCAGCCATCATCGCGCTGCGGCACGGGGCCTTTGACTATTTGCTCAAGCCGTGCGATCCGCGCGCGATGGTAGTCAGCATTGAGCACGGGCTGAAAAAACGAAGTGAATTTCAGCGCCGCCTGGGTTTGGTCAGCCTCATCGGACAAAGCGTGTCGGCGCTGGTATCTTCCGAATTGCCCGCCATCACAACCGTCACAACCTTGCCCGAGTCGCTGACGCAGGCTGCAAACGGCAATGTCATCGCTGCCGCCGAAATCGCTATAGATTTGCCGCGCCGCGCCGCAACGGTGGGCGGTGTTTTGCTGCCGCTTTCTCCCACCGAGTTTGACTTGTTAGTTTATTTCGCGCGCAATCCCGACCGCGTCATTTCAAGCAGCGAACTGGTGAAAGAAACGCTGGGCTATGCGCTGGGCGAAAACGAAGCTCGCCCCATTGTGCGCATGCACGTGCACCGGCTGCGCCGCAAGCTAGAGCTTGCCGGCCGTGCTCCCTCTCGGCTGGTGACGGTGCGGGGAGCCGGGTATATGTTGGTGACGGATAGGGTTGATTGAGCCCTGAGAGCAAGGGTATCGCACCCCGTGCGATACCCTAATCAAATGGGTGTGTTTCATTTCAGTTGAAAGAAACCAAGTTTTTCGGAAAAACCTGGTTTCTGGGCCGCCGTTTCAACTCATTTGAAATACACCCTAATCAAATAATGGAGGAAGCTAATGCGTGGCAAAAATTTTTTACTCCTTGTCATTGTGGTGTTGATAGCAGGCAATCTTGCCGGGTCCACTTTTGCCATCCAGGCCAGCCTGGATGAAGAAGGTTGGTGGAAGAATGGCCTTGAGGCAGCGCCTGACCAGGCAATAGAACGCGGCGCGGCGGGGGCGAGCTTGCCGATGGCGGTTGTTGAGGCCAGTCTCGTTGTTCAGAATGGAGATACTCCCCCTGGCGGGGGAGGCAACCCGGTCACCGTGCTCAATTCTCCATTTACCAACGGGAATGGGCAGGTGGGGTTCACCGGCGCAGTGAATGACGGCAGCGCCGACAATTTTGTCTGGCTGGACGCGGCTATCGTGTGGCGCAATAGCGCTTGGCCCACCGCTACCTTGGGCGGCGCAGAGTCTACGATGGGAGTTGGCAACAATGGCGAGTTTATCTATAGCCCTTCCTTCAATGGCGACGACGCCGTTTGGACTCACAATGGGCTGTTGCAGGTAGAGGGCATGCCGGCGCCAGGCTTTCCCCCTGGCATTACCAGCACCTTTCACAGTCGCCCCACACTGCTGCCCGGCGGCCAGGCCTATTGGGTATCTGGGTTTGACGAGGATGGCGGCGGAGCAACGGACGGGCGCATGTTGTACACCAGCCCCAATGCCATGTCGAGCACCGTCAGCGTGGTGTTGCGTTCCGATGACATTGTTGGCGGCTTGCCCATTGACCGCCCCAGCGGCATTGGTTTCGATTACCAGATTTCTGACAACGGCAGCCATCACATTCACGTCTTGCTGCTCGACACCGGTTCGACGGTTAACGATGGCGCGCTCTATGTGGACGGCTCGGTAATTGCCCGCGAATCGTTTCCAATCGGCGGCGGCGAGAACTGGGGTAACTTTGACGTGGTCAGCATCAGCGATAGCGGCAATTACATCTTTACCGGCGACACCGATGGCAGCACGGCTACAGACGAGTTCATCGCCTATAACGGCGTCATTGCCGTTCGAGAGGGCGATGTAATCGGCGGCCTCCCGCTGACCACCACGGCCACGCTGCGAGCAGCCAGCCTCAACAATTTGAACCAGGCTGTTCACGCCTGGGGTATTGCAGGTGGCACGCCCGAAGTGTTGTTTTTTGCTTGCGACGCGGCAAACCTGGGCGAATCGAGCTTGCTGTTGAGCACCGGCGATATGGTAGATTTGGATGGCAATGGGTCGGGCGACGCCACCGTGACGGATTTCAATGCCGCGACAACCACGGGACCTGGCTTGTGGCTGGCTGAAGATGGTTACGCGTATATTGAAGTTGACCTGGACTATGGTTCTGGCGATGTGGAGGCCATCATCCGATTGGCGCTGCCGCTTTGCTCTGTGGTTGATGTGTCTATCCACAAGACTGCCGCCCCGTTGGCGGCGGCGCCCGGCGCTACCCTGACCTATACATTGGCCTTTTCCAATGTCGGCACTGCTTTAGCGTCTGGAGTTATTATTACGGATGTTGTGCCGGTTAGCCTGACGGTGCAGAGCGTTATCAGCCACGGCGTGATGATTACGGCAACCCAGGCCGGCCAAACCTATACCTGGATGGTGCAAGACCTTGCGCCCGGTGCTGGCGGCGTCATTACCCTCACCGGCGTTTTGAGCCAGCCTTTGGCGGCGGGGACATTTGCCAACCTTGCCCGTATTACGGCGGCAGAAGACCAAACACCCGGCAATAACACGAGTGTGGCGCAAGTGCTGGTGCAAAATGTTGCGCCAGTGGCGGTGGACGATGGTTATAGCGTTATGGAAAATGCTATCTTGACGGTGGCCGCGCCAGGTGTGCTGGGCAATGACGCCGATGCTAATGGCGACTCGCTGGCGGCTGCGCCAGCTATTGGCCCTTCTCATGGCGCGCTGGCGTTACAAGCAGATGGTTCGTTTGTCTACACTCCCACTCTCAATTTTTGGGGGCCAGATAGTTTTGGCTATGTCGCAAGCGATGGCGCGCTGACCGGCACGGCAACGGTCTTTATCACTGTTACACCAGGGACGGTGACCACGTATACTTTGACCTATCAGCTTGTGGGCAGCGGCGCTGTGACGCTCGACCCGCCCGGCGGGGTTTATGCTGCCGGCACGTTGGTGACGCTGACCGCCACGGCCGACCTGGGTTGGGCCTTTGCTGGCTGGAGCGGCGCGTTGAGCGGCGCGACCAGCCCCGTCACGCTGACGATGGATGCCAACAAGGCCGTCACAGCCACGTTCGAGGCGCTGACCTATATACTCGATGTGGCTATTGCGCCAACCGGCAGTGGCATGGTAGAGGTCGAACCGCCTGGCCCATACTATTATGGTGATGTGGTGACGCTGACTGCTACAGCCAACCTGGGCTGGGCCTTTGCCGGCTGGAGCGGCGCGTTGAGCGGCGCGACCAGCCCCATCACGCTGACGATGGATGCCAACAAGGCCGTCACGGCTACATTCGATCTGTTGACTTACACACTAGATGTGAATGTTGCGCCAATTGGCGGCGGCGCGGTAAATGTTGACCCGCCTGGCCCATACTATTATGGCGATGTGGTGACGCTGACCGCCACGGCCAACCTGGGCTGGGCCTTTGCCGGCTGGAGCGGCGCGTTGAGCGGCGCGACCAGCCCCATCACACTGACGATGGATGCCAACAAGGCCGTCACAGCCATGTTCGAGCCGGTGTATCAGATCTACTTGCCGCTTGTTCTGCGCAATTGGGTGGCTCCCTGAAAGCTAGGGAAAAGTTCAAGTGACCGGCGTCTTTTGGACGCCGGTCACTTTGGCTGGCCTAGCCGAATCGCTCGCTCCGCAGCGTTGCCGCCTTTAACCGGGCCTCAATCACCCGCACGCCCAGGCCTGGCCCGGTAGGCACGCTGAGGGTTGAATCAGCGTTGAGCGCAAAGGGCGGCTCGACCAAATCCTCGGCATAATAACGCGCGCTGGCGCTAATGTCGCCGGGCAGCGTGAATCCCGGCAACGAGGCAATCGCTACATTGGCTGCTCGCCCAATGCCGGTTTCCAGCATACCTCCGCACCATACTGGGATGTTTTGCTTGTGGCATAGATTGTGGATGTGCCTGGCTTCGGCCAGGCCGCCCACGCGGCCTACCTTGATGTTGATGACACGACAGGCCTTTAAAGCCAGGGCCGCCCGGGCGTGCGCCGCTGAAAGGATGCTTTCATCCAGGCAGAGGGGAGTAGCTAGGTGCGCCTGGAGCAGGCTGTGCTCGTAAATGTCGTCGTGCCCCAACGGCTGCTCGATGAGGAGCAGCTTGAATTCATCCATCGCCTCAAACAGGCTTTGGTCGGCCAGCGTATAGGCCGAGTTGGCATCAACCTGCAGCCACACCTTGGGCCAGCGTGCCCGCACCTGGCGCACAATGTCCAAATCCCAACCTGGCTTGATCTTGATTTTGATGCGCTTGTATCCATCGGCCAGATAGCGTTCAATCCGGTCGAGCAGCGCCGCCGCAGTTGGGTGGATGCCCACGCTGACACCCACGTTCACTTGTGGGCGTGTGCCTCCAAGCAGTTTGGATAGCGATACATTTTTCGCCTGTGCCAACACATCCCAGGCAGCCTGCTCTAGCGCGGCTTTGGCCATGGCGTGCCCGCACACCGGCGCAAAACGCGCCATCACGTCGCCGGCGCTGGCGAATTCCATCCCCAAGATCCGCGGCGCGAGAAACTCGGTGAGAATGTGCCAGGCGGTTGAGGCGGTCTCGTAGCTGTAGCCCGGTTCGCGCGAGGCCACACATTCGCCATAGCCCGTCAGCCCGTCGGCGCGCAGCGCCGCGATGATGCCGTGCCGCTCGGTTTCTACGCCAAAGCTCGTCTCGAATGGCGCCACCAACGGCATTGAGATGTGGTACAGTTCAATTTGCTCGATTTTCATCAGGATACCTCATGTTTATTTTATCCACGTCGGTCCGCCAACGTACACTTGCACCTGCGCTGCGCTTGGCGCAAGTGCAGGTGTGGGGATACGTTGGCTACGTTATTTTTGATAAACTCTTGGTCGCTGCGGGGGCAGATCCCATCGCCCCGATGACCGCCAACAGCAAAATGATGGGAATGACGGGCAGCCGATAGCGGATGTGGCTAATCGGCCCCGGCAAAAAGGTGACGTAAAAAACGGTGGCGACCAAGACCAGCATCAGCACTCGTGATGCTCCTTTTGCTGTGTGGGGGCTCAATCCAAGCCGCGCCGCGCCGACGAAAAACAAGATTGTCACGCAGAGATAGCCCAAGCCCCAGCCGACCCACAAGGCCAATGCCAGGGGGGGCAACGCCAGCAGTCGCTCGCGAATGACAAGCTCGACCGCCGCGGCCAGCTTGCCGGCGCGGGCAGCGCCAAGCGCCCGCCCAAACACATCGCTTTCGGGCTGCAGCGCTTCCCACGGCTGACCCGCAAGCAGCGTGTACCAAAACTTGTGATCTTGCGGCAAGAATGACCACAACCAGCTTGTGGTGTGGCTGACGATAAAATCTTGCGGATGGGCGCGGATGATATCCAGGGCCACTGTCGTGATTTGTTGCAAGCGCGCGTCACGCTCGCGCGTCGAAAGCGCGGATTGATCGCCCGAGGTCCAGCCGTAGCGAGTAGCCGCCTGGATGATGATTCCGTCATAGATCGCTTCCCATCGCTCTGTCCACGGCGCAACCGTTTCGCCTTGCGCGCGCGCCAGCGTTGCCACTGCGCTGACGTGCGCCAGATTGTCCTCAAAGGTCATTGTGTAAAACCAGCGCCCGAAAACCAGGCGATTGCGAACCAGCCAGGGGGCGAGCAGCATAAGGATGGTCACGGTCACGATTGCCGCGCCTTGCCACCATTTCTTCCGCCCGGTGTAAAGCCCGTGGATGAGAATGCCCAGCAGCACCAGCGGCAAAAATTGAACATTGGGCTTGCACAAAATGGATGCGCCCGAGAGTAACCCGCACAGCAGGGCTTGGCGATTGCGCCCATCGAGGATATAGCAGGTAAACAACCACAGCGATGCAGTGAGCAGCAACCCAAAAAGAATTTCGGTGAGCAGCTCGTTGCAAAATCGCCACGAAGCGGGATGGAGCGTATAGAGCAGCGCGGCCACCAGGCCAACGCGCCGCCTGGCCAGGCGTTGCCCCAAGCGAAATACAATGGCCGCTGTCACCGAATCGAGCGCGCATTGCAGCAACATCACTGTGCGGGGGTCGGGGCCAGCCACCGAATACAGGCCGGCGACAAACAAGGGATACAGCGGGGCGCGTATGCTGTCGGAGCGGTAGGGCGGCTCGGTGTTCATTGAAAAAACGCCGCGCTCGATGAGATTGACCGCCAGCCAGTGATAGCCGCGCGCATCTACATTGTCTAGTTGCAGCCCGCGTGGAGCGATGGCAATGTACCCCAGCCGCAGGACCATGGTCAACCACACAATAGCCAATGGCGCAAGCAAGCGGGGGGCGTAGCTGGCCCTAGTCTTTGCGTGGGTCAACGATATCGTCTGCAAAGATGCTCCATTGAGGGGTAACATCGCCGGTTTGTACCAGCACGTACAAGCTGCGCCCGGCCTCGTGAATAAAGTCAATCGCGCTATAGCCGGTTCGAAATGCCGTTTCAAAGATCAGCCGGGTATGCAGCCGCCATTCCAGGGCCAGTTGTTGGCTGGCGCGCTTGATGGCTTGAAAGTCGGCAGGGATTTCGACCAGCGCCAGCGAGCTGGCCGGAGGCGTTGGCTGTTCGCACGGGTAGAGCAGGGGCGATGCCTCGACGGTGCGAGGCGGGTTGATCAGGTGCGCGCCAGCGCTCATAAACTGATCAATGGACTGGCGGTGATAGCCCCGACTCAAGCGGATCTCGATACGCTTGCTGGCAATGTACCAATCTACCTGAAAGCGATCGGTGGGCAGGCCCTGGTTAAGCCCGTCTTCCATTGGCCCGTACAGGTCACGGATAAAAGTATCGCATACAGCGCCCAGGCGGGCAAGGTTGAAATGGGCGTTGCGGCTCTCTAGCGGGTCATAGGTCCAGGTGATCAATCGCAACGCCTGGGCGCGCGCGGCCTCACGTTGAGCCAGTTTGAGCGCATAACCCACGTTGCGATTTTGCCACTGAGGCAGCACGGCCAGCATATGCGAACAATGTTTTAGCCTGACGGCGGCGGGCGCTTCGGGGCCATATTTTTCGCTGGCGCCCAAAAAACCAAACACAAAACCCACCATCTCGTCGCCGCTAAATGCGCCCAGCACCACGCCGCCGTAGCGCGCTACCGGGTGCAAGATGTGGAGCGGCAATACTTCCAGGTCGCCACATTTCCAGGCCTGGCGCTGAATTTCTTGCGTGGCCAGAAAATCCTGGTGAGTTGAGAGCGGTCGGATAATAAATTCGTCTGCCATCCAGCCTAGACTCCAACAAACAAGCGGCGCACAAGCTCGCGCCGCCAGGGGCGGTTGCGCACAAAAGTTGCCTTGTCGGCGAATTGCGCCGGTTCGAACCCAAATTGCCTCGGCACGGCGCTCAGGTCGGTGGTCGAGTTGACGTGCAGCCCATCAATCACAGTTTGGGTCAGCAGCGGGCGCAGCATGATGGTTTTCATTGTCCCGGCTAGCCAGGTTGCCATCGGCACGCGCACATATACTTTGCGCCGCTGAACGCTCAAGATTTTTGCCAGCGTATCAATAATTTGATCCAGGCTCATATATTCTGGCCCGCCCACCGATAGTGTTTTGCCGATGCTGGCGGGGTCTTGCAGGCAGCGCTCAATGCACGTCACCAGGTCTTTTACCCACAGCGGTTGAAAGCGCGCCTGGCCGTCGCCCACCACCGGGAAAACCCATGGCAGGCCCTTGAGCACCATAGCGATATTGTTAACCCATTCGTCATTTTCGCCATAGAGCATCGAAGAACGCAAAATGGTGTAATCCAACCCGCTGGAGCTAATGGCGTTTTCGGCCATACCCTTGCTGCGAAAGAATGGATAGGCGCTCTGGGTATCGGCGCCAAGCTGGCCAAGGGAAATCACGCGCTTTACGCCTGCATCGTGGGCGGCTTCGATCAGGTTAACCGTGCCCTGGTGATTGACCGATTCAAAAGTGCGCTTGGCATCTTCTACTTGCAATGCAGCCAGGTGCACAATTGAGGTGATGTCTTGCATCGCGGCGCGCAGCGCGGGCGGGT
>JBGSMF010000446.1:0-7376 GCA_041740315.1 Thermoflexales bacterium | reverse complement strand
GCGGGCCGCCGAGCGCTTCCGCGCGCATTTGTCTTTTGGGCCGGGTTGGCGCTGCGCGCGCTGGTGCTTCTGGGCCTGATTTTGGGTCTGGCCGGCGCGCAACTGGTGCGCCCGGTGCAGGCGACCACGGTGGTTTTTGTGGTGGACCATTCGGATAGCGTGCCGCCGGCCGAGCAAAAACGCGCCGAGCAATTTATCCGCGCTTCGCTGGCCGCGATGCACCCCGGTGACCGCGCGGCGATTGTGGTGTTTGGCGAAAACGCGTTGGTAGACCGGCTGGCCTCGGAAGAAGCCCAGCTTGCGCCAATTGTGTCTGTGCCGCGCACGTCACGCACCAACCTTGCCGCGGCGCTGCGGCTGGCGTTGGCGCTCTTTCCAGAAGAAACGCACAAGCGGATCGTGCTGCTTTCGGACGGCCTGGAAAATGCCGGGCGCGCTGCCGACCTGGTCGAGCTGGCCTCGGCGCGCGGCGTGCAAATTGATGCGGTATCGCTCAACCCGCCCACCGGCCAGGCCGAGGCATATCTTGACGCGCTTGAAATACCCACGGCCGTGCGCAAGGGACAATCGTTTGAGGTTACAGCCGTCATTCGCGGCACAGCCCCTGGCCCGGCCACAGTGCGCCTGTTTGGCGATGGCAAGCTGCTGGCCACGCGCGCGGTGGATTTGAGCGGCACTGACCGTGTGACGTTTTCACTCACCGCCGACCAGGCCGGCTTTCGCCGCTACACCGCCGACTTGCAAGCCGCCGCCGATACGCTGTTGCAAAACAATACCGCCGCTGCCTTTACGATGGTTTATGGTCCGCCGCGCGTGCTGGTTGTAAGAAGCGATTCGGCGAATCGCCCCGACGGCGATGCTGATAACCTGCTGGCGGCATTGAAATCATCCAACATTGAAGCCGAGCTGGTTGAACCTGCCGCGCTGCCCGGCGACACGGCCTCGCTTCTAAGTTATGATGCCGTGTTCCTGGTGAATGTGCCGGCCAAGGCGCTGCCAGACTCGGCAATGACTACGCTGCCCTCTTTTGTAAAGGATTTGGGGCGCGGGCTGGTGATGATTGGCGGGCCAGATTCTTTTGGCGCGGGCGGCTATTTGCGCACGCCGCTGGAGGCTGCCCTGCCGGTGGATATGGATGTGCGCTCGCGCACGCAAGAGCCAAACCTGGCCTTGGTGTTTGTGGTGGATAAATCCGGCTCGATGGGCAAATGCCACTGCGATAACCCCAACGCGCTGCCGGGCCAATATGCGCGCGTCGAAAGCGGTCTTTCCAAAATAGACATTGCCAAAGATGCCGTGATGCAATCGGCCAGCCTGTTGGGGCGGACGGATTTCATCGGCGTGGTGGCGTTCGATTCGAGCGCGCTGTGGGCGCTGCGCGTGCAGGCGCTGGTTGATGCGGGCGCGGTTCAGGAAAAAATCGGTGGGCTGCGCGCCGAAGGGCAGACCAATATCTTTGCCGGCCTGAGCGAAGCCGAGGCCGCGCTGGCCCAGACCGATGCGCGGCTCAAGCACGTGATCTTGCTGACAGATGGCTGGAGCATGTCGGGCCAGTACGACGAGCTGACACGCAAGATGCAAGACGAGGGTATTACGCTGTCTATTGTCGCGGCGGGCGGCGGCTCGGCTACTTATTTGCAACAACTGGCCCAACAAGGCGGGGGGCGCTATTACGCCGCGCCCACAATGACGGATGTGCCCCAGTTGTTCTTCAAAGAGACCATCGAGGCGGTCGGCTCGTACATTGTGGAGCAAGCCTTTTACCCGGCGCAGTACCAGACGACGCCAATTCTAAATGGGTTGGAGGGTCTGCCTGCCTTGCGCGGCTATAATGGCACCACCCCCAAAGCAACCGCACGGGTGGCGCTGGTGAGCGACCAGGGCGACCCGATATTGGCGACCTGGCAATATGGCCTGGGGCGCGCCGTGGCGTGGACCTCGGATACGAAAGGGCAGTGGGCCGCCGAGTGGGTAGAGTGGGCCAAGTTCAACACTTTTGTGGCCCAATTGACCAACTGGGTCATGCCCCAGCCCGCCGACGAGGGCGTGCAGACGGTCTTTAGTTCCGATGGCGTGCAAACAACAATAGAGGTTGTATCAAAAGACGAGAAAGACAACCCGCGCGATTTTCTTGATACGCAAGCGACGATTGTCGGGCCAGACCTTGTTTCTACTACCGTAACGCTGGCTCAAGTTGCGCCGGGGCGTTATCGCGGCGAGTTGCCTGCCTCGCAGCCGGGCACCTACCTGGCGCAAATCACGCAAAGAGATGCCGGCGGCCTGCTGGTGGCCGGTTCAATCGCCGGGCTGGTGGTGCCTTTTTCGCCAGAATACAAGCTGTTGGGCGCGCAGGCCAGTGTATTGCCTGCGCTGGCTGATGCCACAGGCGGGCAGGTGCTTGATGACCCTGCGCTGGCGTTTGTGCCGCTGGCGCAGCCTGTCACACATTCGCAGCCTATTTGGCCGGCATTGTTGTTGCTTGCCGCGCTGCTATTCCCGCTTGATGTAGCCCTGCGGCGCTTGCGACTGACGCAGCAAGATTGGTTCAAATTGCTGGCCTGGGTCCGCGCAAATTTGGCGCAAGGGGGCGCAGCCGCCGCGCCGCGCCCGCGGGTGTTGGGCAACCTGTTTGCTGCGCGCGAACGGGCTGCCAGGCGCTCAAAGGTCGAGACGGTCAAACCACCGCTTACCCAGGCTGAATTGCCCAAGGTGCAGCACGCAAGCCCTGACATTGAAAAACCGGCCCCAGTTCCACCCGCGTCGCCTGAAGAAATGGCCGAACGACTGAAAAAGGCCAAAGAGCGGGCGCGCAAATCGCGTTCATAGCCCAATTTTTGAGCAAGATGAAAATCCCTGGCTAACTGCCGGGGATTTCTTTTTAATAACCCATAATCTACAACAATTATTGCAAATAATGGTCTTTTAAACTGCGCAAATACGATCTTGTCAGAATTTTATCGTAACTGCTCACCCTTGCGAAGGTTTAGTCTTGAATTTGCCGCGAAATTTGCATTGCGGGCTAGGCTGCCGGCTAAGGCAAGCGCATCTGCAACCTTCGCAAGGGTTAAGCCTGAGCAGTTACATTTTATCAAAGAATACAAGTTTTCCTTAAAAAAATCAATTTACCTATTGACTTTATCAATTTTTTGTTGTAAAATCTCAATAGAATTTAGATATGAATCAATTTTATTTAGTTTCTTGTTCAGGAGTTGAAAATGCACCCAGTTCTAGGTCAATGCCCAGTATGTCAGCAGCCTTTGGAGGTAACGCGCCTGCATTGTCGGAGTTGTGACACAACCGTTGATGGACATTTTGCGCTAGGGCGCTTTTATCAATTGACGCCTGAGCAATTGGCTTTTGCAGAAGTTTTTATCAAATGTGAAGGCAAAATCAATCGCGTTGGCGAGGAACTGGGGCTTTCTTACCCTACTGTGCGCGGGCGGCTGAACGACCTGATTCGCGGGCTGGGCTATGAGGTAGGCGAAGAAGAAGAGCCGCCCATTTCTGAAGAAGAGCGCCGGGCGGTGCTGGAACAACTGGCCAAGGGCAAAATTTCGTCGGCTGAAGCCGTCAAGCGTTTGCGGGGCGAGTAGGGGCAGCGTCATGACACAGACAGAACCATTCACTTTTGAGAACTGGAAGATCAAGTTCTTTTCCATCTGGGGTGGGCAGGCGTTTTCGTTGTTGGGCAGCAGCCTGGTGCAGTTTGCGCTGGTCTGGTGGCTGACGCAAGAGACTGGCTCGGCGACGGTGCTGGCTACGGCTACCATCGTTGCCATGCTGCCGGGCATTGTGGCCGGGCCATTTGTGGGCGCGTTGGTAGACCGCTGGAATCGGCGCGTGCTTATGATCGTTTCAGATGCCAGCATTGCCGTGGCGACGTTGGCCTTGATTTACATTTACTGGATTGGCGTGATGCAGCCCTGGCACATTTATGGCATTATGCTCATCCGCTCGTTAGGAGGCACGTTCCACTGGCCGGCCATGCAAGCTTCTACGTCTCTCATGGTGCCCAAAGAGCATCTATCGCGCGTGGCAGGGTTGAACCAGACCTTGCAAGGTCTGATGAGCATTGCCGCTCCCCCGCTGGGCGCGCTCTTGGTTATGGCTATACCTTTGCATGGCGTTTTGGCGATTGATGTGTTTACAATGCTGCTGGCAGTGTTGCCGCTGGTCTTTGTTGCCATTCCCCAGCCCCAGCGCACCACCATGCGAGAGGCCCAGGCCGGAACTTCAGTTTGGCAAGACATGCTGGCCGGCTTTCGCTATATGTGGAACTGGCCCGGGCTGATGCTGGTGGGAGGGATGGCGGCTTTGATCAACATGTTGCTCAGCCCCACCTCTGCGCTGATGCCGATTTTGGTGACCCAATATTTCAAAGGGGGCGCACTAGAGCTGGGCTGGATAGAATCGGCTTTTGGGGTGGGCATGGTGGCCGGCGGAATCCTCCTGAGCATTTGGGGCGGGTTCAAACGGCGAATACTGACCTCTTTGCTGGGTATTGCTGGCATTGGAGTGGGGTGTATCGTGGCTGGCCTCAGCCCGGCCAATGCCTTTTGGCTGGCATTGAGCGGCATGGCCATTAGTGGAGCAATGAACCCCATCGCCAACGGGCCGCTATTTGCCGTGCTGCAAGATGTGGTTGCCCCAGATATGCAAGGGCGTGTTTTTACGGCGCTGAATAGCCTGGCCATGTTAATGTCGCCGTTGGGCCTGGCGTTGGCGGGTCCGCTGGCCGATGTTTTGGGTGTGCAGGTATGGTTTATTGTTGGCGGTGTGAGTTGCCTGGTGCTGGGGGCGGGGGCTTTGCTGGTGCCTGCGATTGTGCACTTGGAAGATAATCACCACGCACAGACCGCTGTTGCAGGAAAGCAAGCCTTGGCCAAAGCTGATGGAGTGGTGGGCTAGGCGCTTGCCTGGCAATGTTTTTCATGCTGGCGCTGTAAAAAATCGAGGCAAGTATGTTGGGCGAATTCATAAAGATTTTCCGCGAGTTTCCATTCAAATTCCGCGTGCTCGTTATCACGGCGTTCATTGATACGCTGGGTGGAACACTGATCTTTCCATTTATTGCCCTCTACATCACCCATCGCTTTGGCGTTGGCATGACACAGGCCGGCGTGCTATTGGCCATTTTTTCCATAACGGGCTTGATGGGCAGCCTGGTCGGCGGCGCGCTGACCGACAAATTTGGCCGGCGCGGCATTGTGCTTTTTGGGCTGGTCTTTAGCGCCTTGAGCAATGTATCTTTGGGCTTGGTTGACGATTTGACCGTATTCTATTTGCTGGCTGCGTTTGTTGGGCTGCTCTCTGGCGTCAGCGGCCCTGCTCACCAGGCCATGGTGGCAGATATGCTGCCAGAAGAAAAACGCGCCGAGGGCTTTAGCATGCTGCGGGTAGTGGCCAACCTGGCGTGGATCATTGGGCCAACCATCGGCGGCCTGTTGGCTTCTCAGTCTTATTTGCTCTTGTTTGTGCTAGATGCGGTCGCCAGCCTGACTACGGCCGCGGTGGTGTACAGGTTGATTCCCGAAACCAAGCCCCAGGCCCCCGCCGGCCGTCCACAAAGCCTGCTTGAAACACTGGCGGGCTATCGGCTGGCATTGAGCGACAAGCCCTACATGGCTTTTTTGATTGTTTCGATCTTGATGCTGGTGGTGTACCAGCAGCTTTACAGCACCTTGTCGGTCTTTTTGCGCGATGTTCATGGCGTGTCTACTCAGGGCTATGGAGCCTTGATGAGCTTGAATGCGGTGTTGGTGGTATTGATCCAGTTCTGGGTCACCCGGAAAATCAAGCCGTATGCGCCGATGTTGATGTTGGCGGTTGGAACGGCCTTCTTTATGGTGGGCTTTACCATGTACGGTTTGGTTTCGGCTTATGCGCTCTTTGCCGTGGCCATGCTGCTGATCACGCTGGGGGAAATGATTGTGGTTCCGGTGACGCAGGCGGTGGTGGCAAACATGGCCCCAGAGACCATGCGTGGGCGCTATATGGCTGTCAGCAACTTGTCTTGGGCCATCCCACAGGCGGTTGGGCCGTGGGCAGCCGGCTTGATTATGGACAATTACAATCCCAACTGGGTGTGGTATGCCGGGGGGATATTATCGGCGGTTGCCATCGTGGGCTTTTGCGCCCTTTACCTCGGAACCAGGCAGCGTGTTTCTGCGCCGGCCCAGCCTGGCGTTGTTTCAGTTGAGCCTGCGGCGTGAGCAGGCTTGAAAACTGTTGGCTTGGTAAAAGCCACCTTAGCTAAAAATGGAGGTTGATAAAATGGATACTAACTTGAATCGTGACGAGATTTTAAAGATGGTTGAGGCCGGGCAACTTTCGGCTTTGTCTGCGGCGGAGAAACTGGCCGCGTTGCGCAACCCGCCGCCAGCGCCTGTTGCGCCCCGCGCACCCCTGCCGCCGCTCTCGCCAGACAATAAAAAGCGCATGCTGCACGTGTGCGTGACCGACCTGGATTCTGGCCGCGCCAAGGTGCGGGTAAATGTGCCAATGAGTTGGGTGCGCTTGGGGTTGTCTATGGGCGCGCGCTTTACGCCCGAGTTGGAGGGCCTGGATTGGCAAGCTATTCTCGATGCGTTCAACGATGACTCGGCTGGCAAGATTGTCGAGGTCGAAGACCTGGACGATGGCGAGCGCGTCGAAGTTTATATTGATTGATGGAGGTGCCTCATGGCTATGACAAAATTTGAAACATCCGATTCACCCCATATCACGTTACGCGCGTGCACTGGCGACTTGACGGTTACGAGTGGCGATGCCAGAGCAGCGATGATAGAGGTAGATGGTGAAGAAACGAATCTAACGGCGCAGCGCGAAGGCGAGGCGATTTTCTTGACGGCGCTTGAGGATTGCGACATCGTCTGCCCGCCTGGAACGAGCATCACGGTGCAGCAGGCGACCGGCGATATGCATGTGCGGGGCATAGAAGGCCCACTGGCGATTGAATCGGCGATGGGGGATCTCTCGCTGCGAGGGGTGGGGGCGGTGGCCATCCGCTTGGCGGTAGGCGACCTGGAAGTGCGCCAGGCCAGGGGCGATGTGACCCTGAATCAGGTGAACGGCGACATACACATTCGGAACGTGGAAGGCAAGCTGACGATAGAGCAATGTAATGGCGATCTGAGCATGCGCGATGCGCTGGGTGGTGTAGAGATCAAAGAAGCGCGGGGCGATGTGGGTCTGGCTGGTGTGTTGACGCCCGGCAAAGACTATCGCGCGCGCGTGGCCGGCAATGTCAAGCTGCGCTTTCTGGCCGATGCCAGCGCGCGGTGTGCCTTTGAGGCCGGCGGCAGCCTGCGGTGTGGCCTGGCGTTGGCTGACGGCGAAAAGGGCAAGCATCGCGTCACCGGCCAGTTGGGGGCAGG
>JBGSMF010000445.1:0-6983 GCA_041740315.1 Thermoflexales bacterium | reverse complement strand
ACTACTCAGCCGGCGCCCTTCGACCTGTCTGCCGACAGAGCAGGCTACGCGCCGCGCATCCTGAGCGAAGTGAAACGCAGTCGAAGGAGCGCGGCGCTTATCCTGAGCAAGGCCGAAGGACGCTCAGGATGCTGAGTAGTTGCGCTAAAAGGGCTCTCCCGACTTGAGCGGGAAAAGCATCCTGAGCGGAGGCCCACCGGGCCGCAGTCGAAGGATGGCGCACCGCTCAGGGCGCTTTCCCGTTAAACCCTGGAGAGCCGTTAAAAGAAGCCGGGTCTTTCAGAAAAATCCGGCTTCTTGCCAGGATTTTTCCCCGAAAACGGATTTGTCTAGTCGGCGTCCCTATGCTATAATCGCCCCTCAGCCTAGATTTCGCAGCTTGCGCGTCCCTATGCGCGAAAACAGGCTCAGCTTGTAAACAAGGAGTATATTCGGTGAGTACGTATTTGAATCTGGCACAAATTGTTGTTTCCATCGCTTTGATTGCGTTGATCTTGCTGCAAACTAAAGGCGCAGCCCTGGGTGGCATGTTTGGCGGAACCGACAGTTCCATCCACAAAACCAGGCGTGGGCTGGAAAAAACTGTTTTTAATGTAACCATTGGGATATCGGTCTTATTCTTCTTGATGGCGCTCCTGAACGCCATCGCGGCCAAGCCGGCCAGCTAAAGCCAGGCCAAAAAGACCAGGCAACTCGGCCGTTAATCCAAGTGGTCAAACACATTCGTTGGCAGGTCATTCTGACCATCCTGGGCATCGCCTTATTGGGCACGCTGCTTGTGTCTATGGCGATTATCAACCCGCTCAACACGACCCTCGTGCCGGCCCAGGGCGGCACTTATGTGGAAGGAGTAGTGGGCCAGGTACAGGCCATCAATCCCTTGCTGTGCCCGCTCAATCCCACCGACCGCGACCTGTGCAGCCTGGTTTTTAGCGGGCTGCTGCGCTTTGATGCCCACGGCGCGCTGGTGACCGACATAGCCGCTCGCCTCCCCCAAATCTCGGCAGATGGGCGCGTATACACTGTCACGCTGAAAGCAGACCTTGAGTGGCAAGACGGCAAGCCGCTGACCGCCGACGACGCTCTGTTTACCTACAACCTCATGCGCGCGCCCGATTTTACCGGCCCCGCAGACCTGAACACCCTGTGGACTAGTGTGCAAATCACGCGTGTGAACACGCTGGAACTGCGCTTTGTCTTGCAGCAGCCCTACCCGCCCTTTGCCGATTATCTGACCATAGGGCTTTTGCCGGCTCATATCTTGCACGATGCGCCGCAGGGCAGCGCCAAGTGGAATGACTTTAATCTTTCACCCATTGGCAGCGGGCCTTTTAAGGTTGAAGATGTCGTGGTTGAACAAGGAGCAGTTGATCACGTTTTGCTGGCAGAAAATCCATACTATTATGGCAAGCAGCCTTACCTTGCCAAAATCGAGCTGCGTTACTATGCCGATACTAAAGGAGTGTTCGACGCTTACCGCGCCGGGCAGGTGCAGGGCATCGCCCATGTGCCTGTGGAAGACATGCCTGAACTGAGGCGCTACCCCGATCTGAATGTGCTCTCGGCTCCCCAGGCTGGCTACACGCTCATTTTCCTCAACCAGGCCAATCCCAACGTCGAATTCTTTCAAGATACGGCGGTTCGCCAGGCCATGCTGTACGCGCTAGACCGGCAGGCCCTGGTCAACCAGGTGCTGAGCGGGCACGGCATTGTGGCCGACAGTCCCATTTTGCCGGATACCTGGGCCTACAATCCCAATGTGCCGCGCTATACGCAAGACCTGGCCCAGGCAGATAGGCTGCTCGACGAGGCTGGCTGGATTCAGCCTAATGATCCACCGCCTACCAAGACACCAACCCCCAGGCCCACCTATACCCCCACCCCCACTGCCACGGTCAAAGCAACCGCCACCCCCAAGGTAACGGCGACCCAAACTCCCACCTCCACCGCCACGCCGACTATAACGCCCACCCCTACCCCGGCTATGCCGGTGCCAGAATGGGGGCGCGTGCAAAATGGCCGTGTGCTCAGCTTTACGCTGCTGGTCAGCGCAGACCCGGCCCACGAGGCGTTGGCCCAGGCCATTGTTGAGCAATGGCGCGCCGTGGGTATACAAGCCTCTGTCGAACCAGTAGCCAGCGGGCTGGTAGATGAACACCTGGTCCCTCACGACTTTGAAGCGGTAATGATTGACCTGTCTCTGGTGGGCGATCCCGACCCTTATCCATTTTGGCACGAGATGCAAATTGAAGAGGGGCAGAACTATAGCAGCTTTAGCCACCGCAAAATCAGCGAGCTGCTGGAGCAGGCGCGCCGCGCCACCAACCCCAACACGCGCGCCGAATTGTATCGCCAGTTCCAACAATTGTTTGCAGAAGAGACGCCGGCGATCTTGCTGTATTATCCCATCTATACCTATGCGGTAGACCAGCGGGTGCGGGGCGTGCAAATTGGGCCAATCAATTATCCATCGGACCGCTTTATGACCGTGGCCGATTGGTACATTATTGTGCTCAGGCGGGTCATCGAGGGCGGCCAGTAAATTTCAAAGCAAGATTTAAAGTTTCAAATTCGGACTGTTTGGATTTCAAACCCGACATTTGACAAATGGGTATATTGTTGTAGAATAACGCCGCTCTAGTATCCGCGCCGTGATGGCGGAATTGGCAGACGCGCTGCGTTCAGGGCGCAGTGAGCAATACGCTCATCGGGGTTCGACTCCCCGTCACGGCATTTTTGCCCTCAACTAGCTTGGGGGCTTTTTTGTTTTAAAGGATGCTTTGTTTTCATCACGCAAATCGCCGCCAAATCTCTCGCTTCCAAGATAATGCCGGCAAATCCACAGCGTAATACAAATGATGGCCTAATGCCACTGCATGCGAACCATTGAATTTTAGATCGGTGCTATAGATGTGTCCCTGCAAGCCGGCCAGTTGCCTGATTTTGCGCTGCACCCACTCCAAATATGTCGAACTGCCCGAAGTCAACTTGGCATACGAAAGGCGCTCGTTGCCATTACCATTACGCATGACTGACCAACACCCATCGCCATCCCAAGCGCCACGCAAAAAGTCAAAGAAAAACTCGTCTGGGATGACCAGAGAGCCAAGTATGTTGCTTTTTTGAGGCATCAAGCCGATGCTCTCCAAAAAGGCTCGAAAAAAGCGATCAGAGAATTCAACTACATAGGCCATCTTGCGGTTGCCTTTGCCTTGCTGCTCGTGCACAGATACGCTCGAGTCCGCCTGCAAACAACCGAGGAATAATTCAATAATTTCCAGATTGGTCGAAACCAGCTTTACAACACTGACCTTGTGTTTAATCAAACATCCATCTGAAGTGATCAACCCAACAGCATAAGCCAAATCACTCGTCCAGGCGCGATATGCCTCTGGTGGCACACATCTTGCATAAGCTTTTCTTGGCGGCGAGGCTTTTCGCACCGGAATATTTCCCGCTTTTAAATTTTTCAAAACAGTGGTTTTGCCACACTCAAAATGATTGGCGATTTCTTCGGCGCTTTGGTTCTTCAGCACATATAAATCGTACAGATCATCATGGGGCAAATCAATCCGGCCATAATCAGCCGAGGCTCGCGTGTCCAACCCGCAGTCTTGCATCCGCCTGGTTATAGTTGGCCTGCTGCATCCAAACATTGCAGCAATTTCCCCCTGCGTCAATCCATCCTCGTAATACAATTTGCGCAAAAGCTTTTCTGAAAGATGAGGGGATAAAGGCATTGCAGATTTCTCCTTTCTGAAAGAGCACGCCGATTCGGCAATTTGTACTATCATACCACATACTTACTATTTTGTCAAGTGCTAAAAGGTAACAAAAGTCATCCATTTTTGTTTTACAAGTTGCCTTTGCTGTGCTATAGTAATTTTCATAAACAGCGACCATAGTAGCAGCGGAGGAAACCATGCCTGGACAAACCGGCCCACGCAAACAATGGGCCAGTAACTTTTTAGGCCAATACCTGCGCTCATTGCGAGAGCAGCGGGGATTAACCACGCGCAAGCTTTCGATACAAATAGACCGCACCGAAGCCTATATCAATCGCATCGAGCTGGGCAAGCGCCGCACAGACCTGGGATCATTGTTCACGCTTGTTAACGCTCTCGATGGGAATTTCTTGCTCGCCCTGGCCTGCTTGTGCCGCGATGAGGGAGTGCCGGAAGACATGGCCGCGCTTGTCGCCACAGCCCCCGCCCAGAAAACGCACCGCCCCAAAGACAAGTGATGCCACAAACTTGGCGTAATGTTATGCCCACCGAATCAGGCATCAGCCGCGTCACCCGCTCAAAGCAAGACGCCCAGGCCATGTACAACAAGCTCAGCCGATGGTACGATGGGCTGAGCGGCGGCTGGGAAGCAATCGCCCGAGAGGCCGGCCTGCGCATGCTCAATGCCAAAGCAGGCGAGACCGTGCTAGAGCTTGGGGTAGGCACCGGGCACGGCCTCTTGGCCCTGGCGCGCGCAGTGGGCCAAGCAGGCTGTGTGTATGGCATTGACCTTTCTCCGCAGATGCTGGCACTTACCCAGGCCAGGGTAGATAGAGCCGGGCTTGCCAAGCAAGTGCATCTGCTGTGCGGCGATGCCACGCAGCTTTTCTTTAAAAGCGGCTCGTTCAACGCCATTTTTATGAGCTTTACACTAGAGCTTTTTGACACACCCGAAATCCCCCAAACGCTGCTGGCCTGCCAACAAGCGCTTGCCCAAGGTGGGCGGATTTGCGTCGTTTCTCTGTCCAAACAGGGCGGCTCGGCATGGATGCTGAATCTTTACGAGTGGGCGCATCGTACCTTTCCCAAATTTGTGGATTGCCGCCCCATCTTTGTGCAGCGCGCCCTGGAAAAAGCCAACTGGTTAGTAAGTGATGCAACCCAAATTTCTCTTTGGGGCTTGCCGGTAGAGATTGTCTTGGCGCACAAACCAAGCTAACACGACAATCTCCACTGTTTGCGGGTAAAATTCCCCACCCAGCGTAAAATTCCCCATTCTTCACAGCAAAAGCACCATCTTGATTCTTTTCCCCCTGCGCATTTCACTCTCAAACCAGCTACTCGGACCTCTAATCCGCCTGGCACGAAACTTGCTATTAATGATTATAAGGAGGTGCGACGATGAACATTGACCCTGTCATGTTGCAACGAGCTATGGCGCTTGTGTTATTTGTATTGGGCATCATTGCCTTTCTAAGTGGTCTGAGCACAATGCTGGCCTCGGAATACCGCAACACCATGCGAACCCTCTCGGCGCAATCGGGCAAGCTGGGCGCAAAGGGACTGGGCGATCCGGCCGTGGTGCCATTGATGGATGCCACTTCGCGGCTGATACAAGCCGTCAGCCAATTGGTGCGCACGGCTACGGGTGTGGGAGTCTTTATGTGCATCAGCGGGTTGGCGCTGTGCTTGGTGGCTTTTTGGTTACTGTCAATCGCCCTCAAGCCGTGATGCCTAGCAGCCTGTCGGAGAGGCAGGTTTGGCCTCTTGTGGGCGCTGTATGGGACAGGTTGCCAAACTGTCCTACGTTAGCTCTCCGACAGCCTGCTAGATGGTCGGTTGCCAATGGTAGAAACCTCGCCGCTACTGAGTGAATATCTGAACAGGCTGGCAAGCTACCCAACGCCAGACGCGGCGCTTGCGCCTGCCCTTCCCCAGCCCGAACCGGGGAAAACGGCGCGCTTGCTCATTACTGGGCCGCGTGGCAGCGGCAAAACCACCGCGATGCAGGCGCGCGCTGCATCGGCTGCGCGTGAGGTGTTGGCGTGCGCCGGCAAGCCATTGGCTGATGTATTGCTGCCGCTGGCCGAGGTGCCGCTTTATCTGGACTTGCGGCAATGGCCCGGCTCGCTGATCGAACTGGCCGCCAGGGCGCTTGCGCCCAACGATCACGCGGCAGGCCAAACGCTGGCCCAAGTAATTTTGGAGGGGCATGCCATCTTGCTGCTGGATCACGTAGAAAGCCTGCCACCTGGCTGCATCCAAGCTCTGGGCGACCAGGTGACACAGGCCAGCTCAAAAGAGCGCACCACACTCTGGGCCAGTTGGCGCGCCTTGCCCGGGCGCGCTTTGCCCAACTGGCTGGCAGACTGGCAATCGGCGCACCTGGGCGATTGGGACGATACGCAAGTGTTGCGTGCCATCGGCGCTTTATTTGAGCCAGAAACGGCCGCAGGTATAGCGGCCTGGTTGGCTGGCAATCAGCAGCTATGGCTTGCGGCGCATCGCCCAATGTTTTTCAACGCCATTGCCGAGGCTGTGCGGGCGTCCAAGTCTCACTGGCCCACCCAGGCCGAATTGGCAATGCAGGTGCTCAGCGCCATGCTCGACCTGGATCAAGCCAAGTCAGCCAGCGATTGGCTTGATCACGCTGGCTTTGGCGCTTGCCACTTGGCCTGGATGATGCTAGAGCAAGACATGATGGCGCTGCCGATTGAAGAGGCAACGCGCGTGGCGCAGGAATCTGGCGGCGTCACTCTTGATGCGCTTGTTGCGTCGGGGGTGCTGGCGCGCAGCAATGGCGAGATCATGTTCGATCAGCTATTGGTGGCAAATCTTTGCGCCGCATGGTACGCCCGCGCTCGACCAGATCGTTTCGGGGGGGGCGAGCAAGCCGCGATCGGCCAGGCTGGTCGGGCGCGGGCGCTGCACCACGCGCTGGATATTGCCGATGATGCCACAGCCGTGCTGAGCGCCGCGCTGGATGCCACCGCGCCAAGCGAGATGTTCAGGGCAGCCGCCGGCTGGCTGGCGACTATTTTGCCAGAACGCGCGCGAGAACTGTTGGCAGCCCTTGCCCGCCAGACTTGGGCCGAAGCCTTGATCTTGCTATCCAGTGCGCTGCACTCGCTGCCAGCCCACTCACACCCACCGGGGCAGGCCAGCGCCAACGGATTGGCAAGCTATGCCGCCGAGTTGGCGCGCGCATCACTGCGAATCGGCCAACGTGGGTCAGAGGCCCTGCCTGGCCCCGCCGCG
>JBGSMF010000444.1:0-8442 GCA_041740315.1 Thermoflexales bacterium | reverse complement strand
GGTATCATAGGCGAGGGCATAATTCGGGGAAACGCTTCGGGCAGGCAGGCTGCTTTGCCCCTCGTAGGTAGCCGTGACATTCACGCTGTCGAGGCCGGCGTTGTGAACGGCGATTCCACTCACCCACCACTCGCTATTTCGGGCGACGAATGGCGCGTCTGCCACGCTCCAGCCAGAAGGCAGAGATTCGAAAATGTGGCCCCGGCTGCCATCTTGGGCATAGTGCTCGACAATCGCCGTCACCGGCTGGGTGGAGCGCAGGATAGCCGAGTAAACCATCAGCTCGCCGCAATTGTGCCCCTCAGCAGACTGGTCAAGCGTGACGCTGGCGTAGGGGGGGATCGAATGGGTGGTCGAGACCCCATCCGAGTAGTACACGACAACGGTCGCCTGGTCGGTTCCCACATTTTGGACGGTCAACCGGCTATCGAGGCCATGATAATCGCAAAACATCACGGCGGCCGCCGCCTCATACGCGCCGTTGAACGCGCCGCTGTAAGCATAGCTGATCTGTCCATTGGTCAGGTGAACGGTGACCGCAATTGGCCCAAGGAGATTGGAAACCACCACCGAGCCGTCGTAATCTGCGGGCAGCTCTGGGATGGTTTCCAGATCGAGCAAGTAGGAACTCCAGGCGGGAATCATCATGTCTCTTGCAAAGATGGCAGTCGAAGTGCCATCGTAAAACCCCATCCAGACCGTGGCCGGTGCCGCCGTCAGGTTTTGAATGGCAATCTGAGTGTGCCACCCCGAGATGGACTCACGCACCAGGGGCAGGTAAGCATAGCCGGTGGTGTAACCCGGGGTAGCCGTATAACTGCTATACATTGGCACATCTGCCACGGCGGCTGGCGCGCGCTGCGGCTCGCTGCCGGTGTTGGTGAGCCGGCCCTGATAAGTAAACGCAGTGCTCACAATGGCCTGGGGGCTGAGGACCCCCTCCCTGCCCTCCCCCTGCCAGGGGGAGGGTTGGAAGGGGGTTGGCTCTTGCGCCCGCGCTTGTTGCACCACCACGATGCTGCCCACGGCAATCACCACAATCCCCATGACTGCCAATAGATTGAACAAGCTTTTTTTCATTCTGGTTTCTCTTTTCTGATTTTACGAATGTTAAACTTTCCGGCAAGAGTTATTTCATCACTGCCGGTAAATACACAAAGTGCGAATAGCCCACCCCTGTGGTAAATTCCCACACCGGCCCCACCGTGACGCCGCCCTTGTTATCGTTGGCGTGGACGGACCAAATATATTTGGTGTTGGGCTTGAACGAAAAGCCGAGCGTGAACGAGGCGACGGTGCCGCTGTACCACAAGGTGCTGGTCACCCAGCTAAACTCGCCGCCATGCACGGCATAGTGCACCGGGTCTCCATCGGGATCGCCGCCGCTCCAACTGAACGCGGGAGAAAGGCCCACGCCAGTGGCCTGATGAGCGGGCGAAGGATTGGAAGGTGTGTTGGGTGGGGTGTTGCTGGCGGTGGTGAACGACCAGACCGGCCCCTCTGTGGTGGCCCCGTGATTGTCTCTGGCGACGATTTTCCAATAGAACGTCACGCCAGGGTTGAGGAGCGGGGCAAGGGTTGTGGTAGGATGGTCGCTTTGGTACAGCGGGGGCGGGTTGGCCGCGCCCAGGTAAACATCGTAGGTCACCGTGTCGCCGGGGTCCGGGTCGCCGCCGCTCCAGCCCAGGGTAGTCGTGACGCTCACGCCCGCAGCGCCATCGGCCGGGGATGTATTGGTGGGCGTGTTGGGCGGGGTGTTGCTGATATCATATGGCGACGAGAACTCGGAGGTGTTGCCGCTGATATCTATGGCCGTGCCCGTTACGTTGGGGCCGATCAGCATGCCGCTGTAGGTCCAGTTGCCCGCGCCGTCGGCCCATAAAATGTCGTGGTACTTTTGGCCCTCGTCGCCTGAATCGGAGTAGAGGGCCACCCGGCAACCGGCGCAAACCGTGCCCGATGCGCCGCTGGCGCTGGCGCTGCTGATGACCGGCGCGGCGATGCTCATGTTGCCTCCATTTTGCAACAAGATGCCTTTGCCGCCGTTGCCAAAGATGCTGTTGGGCCAGATCAGGTTGCCTGCCGCCGCAGTGCCGACAACGCGCACCCCGTTGAGCGTATTGCCGCCGATCATGTTGTCACTAACCACACAGCCCGTGCTGTTGTTGATTTCGATGCCGTCCGAGCCGTTGCCACTGATGAGATTGTCGGTGATGCGCGTGCCGCCGCCGGCGTTGATCACGTACACTCCGCTGTAGGCGTTGTAGCTGACGATATTTCCCGAGTTGCTGGCCCCGCCAATGACGGTGTTGGCCGCGCCGTTTTGAATGCGGATGCCGTAGGCTCCATTGCCCAGGTTCGACAGGTCGGTTCCCACGCCGACAGCATTGCCTCCCAGCCAGTTGTTGTCTGTGCCTATCCCTTCGATCAAGACTCCATTGTAGGTGTTGCCCGAGATATAGTTGACGCGGGCGGCGTCGTTGCCGCCCACGATGTTGTCAGCCGCGCCGTTGCCGATGTACAAGCCGGTATCATTGGGGTTCTTGACATTGCCCGCCGGTGCCAGCCCAATATAGTTATTATGCAAGATGTTGTTCTGGGCCGCGCTGCTATACAAACTGATGCCCGTATCGTTGCCCGAAAGCACGTTGCGCTGCCCGGCGCCTGTGCCGCCGATCCAGTTGGCAGCCGAAACCACCAGGATGCCGTCTCCGTCAAAGTTGGTGATGTACAGGCCATACACCTGGCACGAGCTGGCGCCAAGATACAGACCCACAAAGCTGCCCCCGCCGCCGTTGAGTGTCACCCCCGGCGCATTATTGACAGTATTCCACACGCCGCTGGCGTCAATCGTCGCTGTCTCGTCCAGCGAGGGCAGCACGCCCTCGCCAGCGTCAATGAGGATGGTCATCGCCGCCTGGAAAGTAATCGTGTCAGTCCCGGGATCAGCGTTGGCCTCTTCGATAGCGGCGCGCAGCGTGCAGCGGCTCTGGCTATCAACACACAGCCCGTCGCCGGGCAGCCAATCGTGAGCGTTGGCGTCGTCGGCGTTCGAGTTGACCACAAAACCGGCCGCGCGCGCCAGCATGGGTTCGCTGCCTATCCAAACAGCCAACAAGATCAACATTACTGCAAGAGAGAATAATTGTTTACGCATTTCAGTATTTCCTTTTAGAGAGACTCAGTAGATCCAATTTTGGGAGCGGCGCGGGCTCCCACGCCCGCGTTTCTGCCTTTGCCAAGCACACAATGGGCGGCGTGGGAGCCGCCCCCGCTAGAATTTTGGATCTATTCCGAAAATAACCACAAAGGGCGCCAAGAACACGAAGAAACACAAAGACGCTCTATTTTCATTCCTGGTTGAGAGCGCCGCTCATGGCGTCTACTGAGACTGGCCGCGCCTTTTATCTGCGTTACGAGCTGGGGCATGAGATAGCGAGCCGGTGTGCGCTTCGATAAAAGCCAGCAGTTGCGCCACATCCGCAAAATAATGTTGCTTGCCCGAAGCAGCGTGCTGCGCCCAGCCGCGCCAGACCGATTGCGCCCCATCGCCGCGCTCCCACCAGATGCGCACCACGAAAGAGTCGCTGCGACGTTGCTCTTTTGACATTATCACCATCCTCTCTCCGGCGCGAACGCTGCGGGGGACGCGCGCCGGTCAATCGTTTACGGGGGCAAACGGTTTGCTATCTATGGATGACCAACAGCATAGCACACATGTGTCTTGCAAGTGTCTACAGAATCGCGCGCGAGAAGGAAACCATGGGGACATCAGGTGACAAAGTGAGGGGGAGACAAGGAGAGAGGGGGACAAGGTGACTGATTGATCAGTTGACCAGGCGACTGATTGACTGATCAACCACGATGACCGCGCGTTGCCGCTTGGTGGCCGACGGCGCGCAATGCGGCCAGGTCGCGCTTGATGGTGCGGTCGGTGACACCCAGCGCACTGGCCAGGGCCTCTACCGTGGGTGCGGCGGACTGCTTGGCGGCCTCTTGCAGCAGGCGCAGCAGGCGGTGGCGGCGTCGATCGCTTGGGTCGGGAATTTCATCATCATCCGGCGCGGCGATGGTCCACATCACCTGGACCAATTCTTCATCGCGCAGAGGGCGGCCAGTGGGAACGTCGGCGCGGGGCAGACGAACGCTAACCTGGGTGGGGCGCAAGGGAGCGTCTGCCTCTGCCTCAAGCTGGGCCAAGTCGCTGTTCATCTCCATGCGTTGGAACATTGCCTGGGCCTCATCCAGCAGCGCGCCGCCTTGCGCCGCCTTGGGATCGGCAGAGGGCTCTAGATAAAGCCCATACGCAGCCAGGCTGCGCGCCAGTTCGGCTTGTGCGCCGATTTCGCGCAGGATGCGGATGCTCTCCTCAAAATAGAGTGACGGTTCCAGGCTGGTTGTCTCGCTGCTCAGATGTTGAGCCACCTCGGCGATGGTTCGCTGCGCCACGCCCAATCCCCACGGCTCTTTAAATTCTCGAGCTGCTTGCAGGCCGGCGCGCGCATAGCCCCACGCCTCGGCATAGCGGCTGAGGGACAGGTCGAGCTGGGCTAAACGGATGTAGAGCAGCGGCGACAGTCGCCGCTCCACTCCGTCCAGAACCATGCGCAGGGCGTCCTCGAACGAGTTCCTGGCTCGCTCCACATCACCAACGAGATGAAAAGCTCTTCCCAAATAAACCAGGGCCTCAGGTTCCAAGGCCCGGTCGCCGATTGATCGGGCGATTTGCAAAGCGCGCTCAAACGATGCAATAGCTTGGTCAAAAAAGCCCTGCTCCACGAGCGTTATACCCAGATTGCACAGAGCAGCATCTTCACCGTAGGGGTCGCCAATAGCGCGCGCAATCTCTAATGCCTCTTGTGCGGCTTGCCGGGACCGAGCAAATTGCCCTTGATAGTTACACAGCGCGGACATGTTGACCAGCGAGTAGGCAATGCCCACCTTATCATCCAAGCGGCGGCGAATCGCCAGGGCGCGTTCTACAAGCTCATAGCCCCTGGCAAAACCGCCTGGGCGATAAAGCGCCGCCCCCATGCGATTGAGACAATCCGCCAAGCGCGTTTGATCGTCCAGCCTTTCAAAAATGGCAGCGGCTTGCTCGTACAGCTCAATCGCTTCCGAGTAGCAGCCCTGGTTGCGGAGCGCATTCGCCTTGTTAAAGAAACCGGCGGCGATTTCGGAGGATAGCCTGGCTTTAGAGGATAGATCCAAAGCTTGTTGCGCGATTGCCGCCGCGCCGCCAAAGTCGCCTCGCTGGAATTGGAGATAGCTCTGATGATTGAGAGCGCAGGCCTGGTTATCCTTGTCGTTTAATTGCTCCGCAAGCTTGCCAGCAGCCCCAAAGTCGGCCTCGGCCTGGTCAAAGCGGCCTGTTTCCTGGCAAATTCGCCCTCGCTCCATGTACAGGCTCAGGCCAAGTTGCCTTTCAAAAGCCGGCAAATGTTGCCAGGCCGCAATAGCCTGGCCGTAATAGGCAATAGCTTGCGCTCCAGCATACACCGACTTGGCCTGATCGCCAGCTTGGCGATTGTAAATCACGGCCTTGTCCCACACCTGACCGTGGGCAAAATGATGAGCCAACGCCCCGTTGTGGTCGGGCCGCAATTGTTCCAAAATCGCGCCGGCTTGCCGGTGCAACACACGCCGCTGTTCAGGTGAAATGGCTTGGTGAACGATTTCACGAATACGATCGTGCTCAAAGCGATACTGTGCTTGAGCCTCGACGACAAAGCCGCGCTGCTCCAATTCTCTGAGCGATGTTAACAAAGCCGGCGTTCCCACCTGGCTGGCGCGCGCCAGGGCCGTAAAGCTGGCCTCCTCTCCAAGAATTGCCAACCATTCCAGAACGTTGCGCAAAGCGGGCAATAGCCGCTCCAATCTTTTTGTGACCAGTTCCTGGATGGAAGCCGGTGTGGGCAAAGGGTCAGCTTGACAGGGAAAAGTCCACCCGCTTTCTGGCGCGTGGACCAGATTACCTTGTTCCAGCAGCGATTTGAGCATTTCCACCAGAAAGAGCGCATTGCCGCCCGCCTCGCTTTGCAGATACTCGGCAAAGCTTGTAGCGCGACGATCCGCATAGCCTGTGCCAAGCGCCTGCCGAATTAGCGTCACAGCTTCGGCGGGTTCAAACGCCGAGAGCTCCAAGCGCGTTATCGGCAGAGCGCGGGCCAGTGATTCCAAAGCCTCTCCAACGGCGGCCCTTTCGCGAGACTCGGCGGCGCGGCACGTGAGCGCGATCAGCACGCAGTGGGTGGGCAGAAGCGGGGCCGCGCCCAAGAGCGCCGCCAGCGAGGCGTCGTCGGCCCAGTGGGCATCTTCTAAAATGAGCAGCACCGGACTGGCAGCCGCCAGTCCCGCCAGGCAGTGCGCCACGCTTTCGTTCAAGCGTCCCTGTTCTGCTTCTGGCGCGACGGACGCGGGCGGGGAGAGGTCGGGTAGATGTTGAGTGATGGCCGGGAAAAGCTGGGTGGCAATCGCAAGCCAGTGCGGCTCGACCAACTCTGCCAGTTGAGTGATGCGCAGCGGCGTGAGCAGGGGCGACAAGGCATCGAGCCAAAGCTGGTAGGGCGCACAGCCAGCCAGGGGATCGGCTTTACTCTGCCCAACCTGGAACTTGCGCCAACGCGCTTCGGCCACAAGCTCGCCCGCCAGGCGCGTTTTGCCCACACCGGCATCACCTTCGATCAAGGCCAGTCCCCCGCGCCCCTGGGCGGCCGCCTGGAGCGCAGACAACAATTCTTGCCGCTCGCTTGTTCGCCCTACAAACGGCAGGTGAGACAAATCGCGCAGCAAAGGCGGAGGGGGTAGTGCGATGGGTAGATGAGGCGGACTTGCCTCAACCGCCGCGGCGGCAATTTCTTGGTAAAGAGCAATCGTAGCAGGGCCAGGCGGTGCGCCCAGTTCTTGCCCTAACAAATCACGCAGCGTGGCAAATTGCTGCAAAGCGGCCTGGGGACGGCCTATCAAATGATACAAGCGCATCATCTCGCGGTGAGCCGACTCGCGCAGTGGGTCGGCGGCAGCCAGGCGTTGGGCGCAGATCAGGGCTTGTTCAAAGTTGCTGCTTTGTTTGTAGGCTGTGACAAGCCGGTCCAATGCGCCCAGATAAAGCTCTCGCAATCGCTCGCGTTCCACCAGCGCCCAATCGTCGTAAATATCTTGCAAAAAATCGCCACAATAGAGTTCAGTCGCATGGTGGTAGCGGCTGGCTTGCTCAGAGATCACTTGGGTCAGGCTGGTGGCGCACAAAAGTTGAAACTCTATAACATCAAGCCAATCGCCGCTGCGGCATTGAAAAGTAACGGTCTCTTGCTCGGCCACCAGCCGATCGGCGGCTGGGCCCAGAGCATGGCGTATCTGCCAGAGCGCCTGTGAAAGCGCGCGCCGGGCGCGGGCGTCGGGCCGCTCTGGCCAAAAAAGACCCGTCAGGCAATCACGGAATATGGGTTGGTTATGGTGAAATATGAGATAAGCAAGAAGTGACCGGGCTGCCGAACCGGGAACAGGTGGCAGTAAAATATCATCATAAAAGAGTGCAAGCCCGCCAAAGAGGTGAATGCGCAACAAGGATTCTTTGCCCATCTAGGAGCTTGTCGGAGAGGGCCGTTCGTAGTGCGCGCTTTAGCGCGCAGAAGCGCGCCCTACCAGACAACCAGCCCGCACTCCGACAGCCTGCTAGCTGTTGGCGCGAGTATACCACATGCCAGACCACAGTACAATGCCCAAGTGGCTGGCAGTTCGCTTTGCCTCGCGCGTCACAAGAGCAGAGGCGCTGGAAAAACGCATTTATCCAGCGCGCGCCCGCGCCGCCAGTAGTCGGTGTGGCGGATGAAACACGCCAGGCGAATGATGCTGTCCATCCCGCGCACCGACACGCCATAACGTTGCCCCAGCGCCGCCATCGGCACCAGGCTCATCGGCACATCCTCAAAGATGTAGCGGTGATTCAGCGTGGCTGGGGCATTGATGCCATAGTAGCCTGATTATACACTATCCATTAACGCCTTGCCACTTTGCGAACAACGATAGGTGTGGTTCATCTGCAAGAAAAAAAACCCTGCGGTTGTGTTTCAGCCTACAAAAAAGCCAGGTCACATGACCTGGCTTGTGTTTCCCAGCAAAATGCTGGGGTGATTTTGCGATACTTGCGCCCGACTATTACTTGGGTTCCCAGCCCTGAGTGTTCCACTCGTGAGGAATGTTCTTCTTGTCGAGGGTAGCCTCGTACTCTTTCAGAGTAGCAGCGGTGATGACGTCCACGCCGGTGTCAATCACGCCGTCCTTCACATCCATGGCGGCGATGGCCTTGTCCTTGCTCTCCATAGCCATCTTGTAGATGAGCATGACCGACTTGTAGCCCATGTCAAACTCGCGCTGGGCAACGGTCGCGTCAATCACGCCTTCCTTGATGCCGTTGATAATGTCGGTGGTGGCATCAAAGCT
>JBGSMF010000443.1:0-1625 GCA_041740315.1 Thermoflexales bacterium | reverse complement strand
GCAACATCCTAGGCCTTCAGCCCTGTATATTGGGATGCAGATTCCGCAAGTAGGCCCAACAGGAGGTCTGAGGCAGGCAGTGGCCACGTTCCAAGCTGTCATTCGGCAAGCACTGGGTGATTCAAGATACCCGGGATGGCTCGTTGTATAGACCTTGAGAAAATACTCTGGAAAAACTCGACTGGCGCAAATAACGAAATGGATGTATCACTCCTGTACCGAAGGTTAGCCGACCCCAGTCCAGGAGGATACATCCATGGTAAGAATACAGTTTAGCCGTCAGACTGTCAAGGGCCTGCAAGCACGTCTGCGCCAGGCCTGTCAGCAAGGTCACGTGTCGCGCGTGCGGCGCATCAGTGTGTTGCTGGAGGTGGTGGAGCACCATACACCGGTGGCGGTCGTGAGTAAACGCTGGGGGATTGGTCCGGCGTGCATTTACGAGTGGGTGAAGGCGTTTATGTTGGACGGGTTGGCCAGTGTGGCCTATCGCCGTCGGTGCGGCGGGCGGCCAGCGAAGCTGACCCAGACTCAAAAGAAGCACTTGTGCAAGTTGATTGATGCTGGTCCGGAAGCGGCGGGTTTTGAGACAGCGTGTTGGAACTCGATTTTGATCCAAACGGTGATCCAGCGCGAGTTCGGCGTGGTGTATGACCGTTATTACGTGTGCGAATTGTTGCGCAATCTGGGGTATTCGTTCCAGAAAGCGCAATTTGTGTCGGATCACTTGGACGAAGCTGAGCGGCAGGCCTGGCTGACGGAAAAATGGCCGAAAATCCTGCGGCAGGCGAGACGCCGACACGCCTGGATTCTGTTTGGAGACGAGGTCAGCTTTCCGCAATGGGGCTCGTTGAGCCGGACGTGGGCGCGCCGCGGGCAGCAGCCGACCGTCAAAACCACCGGCAAGCGCAAGGGCTACAAAGTCTTCGGCTTCATCGAGTACTTTTCGGGCCAGGTGTTCTATCAGGGTCAGGAGGGTCGGTTTGACAGTGCCAGCTATCAAGCCTTTATCCAAATGATGCTGACCAAGACCGACCGGCATGTGTTTCTCGTTCAGGATGGTGCCAAGTATCATACCAGCAAAGCCACCCGCGAGTTCTTGGCGCAGCACCAAGATCGCATCACGGTCTGCCAATTGCCGGCCTACTCGCCGGACTACAATCCGATTGAGTACCTTTGGCGCAAAACGAAGAAGCAGGCTACGCATAACAAGTATTTTGAGCACTACGAACAATTAGTCGCAGCGGTCAATCGGGCACTGGCACACTTGGCAACCACGCCTGTGGCCATCTTGGGGCTGTTTGGTTGCTATGATAAGAAACCCAGATTGACGCCCGAGCAGACCGTACCGTTTTCCAATATCAAATCTTAATATCTATAGCTTGCTTTGACCACAGGTAGCCGGACAGAACATTAGCCATATTGTCCGGTACCTTCGATAGCGCGTCATGTACTCACGGCCCAACTCGGCCTTGGACAATGGACAATCCGTCTGTGCCTGGGAATAAAATGCAATATAAAAAATGGCTTCCCCAGCTGGGTAAATGGCGCGACGTTGCCTGGCGGGTCGTGCGTGTCCCCCTTTTTTACAAGGTTGTCTTGGCAAATTCCGCCGTCTCCGTTTTGCT
>JBGSMF010000442.1:0-3892 GCA_041740315.1 Thermoflexales bacterium | reverse complement strand
GGTCGCCCACAGGGGGCCTTTGGCTCCTGCGCGACCAAGATAGCGGGGTTCAAGCTTGACTCATTTGTACAGATTTCGGGCTATATAGATGTCTAGCTAGTGCCTGTCTCAAAACCTGCGTAGCTACCGTATCCCCATACGGTAGCGGCAGGTATGGGGATACCTGCCTATGGGTTTTGAGACAGAAACTAGCTAGCGCATAATCACCGGCAAGCACACCCGCCAGAGTTCCTCTACTACCCGGAAGGCCAAGGCTAAAGTTTCTGGAGGATCGCCGCTTGGATCATACACGGTGATCGGGATTTCGGCCGGTGCGCTGACATCTGCGGCGGAGATGGAGGCTGTCAGAGTCGTGCTATTGATGAGGGTAGTCGGGCGGCCAGCTCCCCCCCATCGCACGACGCTGGTCGGCGTAAAGCCTGTCCCGCGCACCGTCAACGAAAAATCTGCCGCCTCGCTCGCGCTCCACATAACGGGCGAAATGCTCAACAAGCTCAACCCGGCCTCGCCGTTATCCACCAGAATGACGGACGAGAATGGCGCCAGCGTAATTGAGCCTGCCACCTGATTTTGATCCAGATCGAGATATTTCCGCGACCCCAGGTCAATCACCAGAGAGCTTTTCGTTTCATTGTAAAAAACCCGCCCGCGCGAAGGTTCTCCGGCGGCCTGGCTGAACCAATTGGTTTTAGAATTTGTTTCGCGGCCGCTGTAGGCCTTCCAGCCAGAGAATGAATAGCGCGTCCAGGAGGATCCAAAGGCGATGTGCTTTTCGACGTAGGGATGGAAAAGATAGTTATAGTCTGAAGCGATAAAGTTATTCAGGCTCCGCGCATATAGCGTCCAGGCCTCGTTGTTCAAGCCGTAGAGTTTATTGCCGGTCATGGTGGCGCGCGTCTCGTCGCCGCCCAGGCTAATATGAGCGCTGTATTCTGTTCCCGAAGAAGCGTTGAAAACCGTGTTGTTGACAATCTGGCCTGAAGACCGCTGGTACAGAATCCCAGTGATGGTTGTGCTGACGACAGTATTGCCTCGGGTCTCGACATCTCGAGAGTAATTGTCAACGTAAAGCCCCATGCCGAAAGCGGCGCGCGAGGCGTGACAGCCATCTACATTGCCAGGAATGTCCACAATGACGTTATCTATCAGATGGATGTTGTAAACGGTCGTCGCCGCCAGGCTGTCTTGGCCAAATACCCGCACTCCGCCGCAATCGGCTTTGGAGTAACAGGCCAGGGTGATATAGTTCTTTTCCAGAGTGGTTTCTGGGCCGAATACATCCACCGCATTATAGCCAATCTTTTCAAAGCGGTTGTAGCGCAAAGTGTTGCCATAGCCGGAATCTAGAATGTCGTACAACCGGATGCGCAACCCATCGCCGTTTTCGGTGCATTCCCCGATGGTGATTCCACACCCCATGCCCGATTTGCCCAAGTTTTTGATCAGAGCAATGTTTTTGATTTCATTGTCTTCAAAAGACGATTCGGCAAAGTAGCCGGTGACGCCAAAGTGGTTTGCTCCGTCAATGATATTATTTTCGAACAGCAGGTGGTGCCCGCCGCGCAATCCCTTGCGCCCATTGGAGGGCCGTTCGAGCCAACTGCTCAACCAGACCCCAGAGGCGTCCACGTCTTTGATTGTCACATTGCGCACGGTGAGATGATGGTAAATATCGTTGTTCATGCCGCCGGGCGTGCTGAGACCGTGGTTGAACCAGTTTTTAATCTCGAGATTATCCACAATCACGTAGGCCGTGGCCGAACCGTCGCTGAGCATGAGGCCGCCATGCCGGAGAGTGGTGGCTTGCTCCAGAATAACAGAACCCTCGATGTTTTGCGGCGGTCCCTGGGTTGACAGCAGATACACTGTGTTAGAACCGGCGTCGTAATACCACTCTCCATCTTGATCCAAGGTGCTCAGATGGTTGTTGATAAAGTAACCCCATCCAATGCAATTCGTCCAGCCAGAGATCAGGCACGAAAGCCCCTGGTTGAGCGTCAGCGTGCTCCCACTGGAAGCCGTCACCTGGCGGTCGAGCATGGACCAGCGAATGTTCTTGATGTGAATGATAGCGCCAATCCAGTTGACACTGGCAGGCAATTCGTTATCTGTGATCTGGTTACCGCCGGCGCTGTGACTATCTACAAACGAATAGCCGCCGCTGCCGGCATACAGATTGGGCCAACGCCCCAGGGTCAATCGCTGACCATCGCGGAAGAGCTGGTTGATGCCGAGGGGAAATTCACTCAGGGAGAGGTTGGCCTGATAGATGTTGCCAGAATAGGTCGTCCAAACGGTGATTGGCCGCGAGCCAGAAAGGATGGGCTTGTCTGCGCAAGCCGCAGGATAAGAGCCAAAGGTGATGGGGGCGCTCTCGGTGCCTGATTGGCTGATCACCAACTGCTCGACCTGCCAAGTATCGCCGCATTTGAACAGCACGCGGTCGCCGGGCTGCAGGCTCAGGCTGTTGACCTTGCCGACGGTGGCAAAGGGCTTGCTTTCTGAAAGGCCGTCATTGTCATCGAGACCGCCGGAGCTGGAGACATAATAGGTGGCTGCAAGCGGCGCGACAGGCTGCGCGGATACAGCGAGCGCCAGCAGGGACATTGTGAGGAGAATCGCCGCAATCAACACTAGGGCGAAGGAAAAGGGTATGATGACCTCGCCTGCAAAGCCGCCCGGCCGGCTGAGGATCACGTCAATCAACGCTTGCAGGCTTTGGGTATGGGTGTAACCCTGATTCCGCCATTGGCCGTTGGGCTTGAGCACCACCACGTCGTCGTTGCCGATAAAGTTCTGAATGCCGCCAGCCAGGGCAATAGCTCGCTGCACTGTGGCGGTGGGCGAGCCGTTGCGGGCGATATAGATATGAAATGGCGCAGTCGGCAAAGCGCGCGCCAGCCGCCGCAGCAGGGGGCTGAGCAGTGCATTGGCCGCCACAGCGTTTGTGAGAGACAAAAATTGCCGGCGGGTTAAAATGGACATTGGTTTTCTCCTTAGCTACTGTGTGCTTGCCTGGCGCACCACCAGTGGCAAGTAAACTTTATACCAATTAATCCGCACTGTGGCTGCGCGGGTGATAGGCGCATAATCTTCTGCGGCGATGGTGGCTGTGTTAGTGATGGATTGGGGCGAGCTGGCGCTCACGGTGACGGCGTAGGTGATGGTGACGACCGGGGTGGGGGTCAAGACACCTGACCAGCGCAAAGTGGGCGCGTTGGTCTCATCAATTGAGCCAGTTGTGGCGGCGAGCGTGCCGGGAACAAAAGATAGCCCAGCCGGAAGAGTGTCGGTGAAAAAGACGGTGGTGTCTAGTGGGCCGGTGCTATTGCTGATGACAACAGTGTAGGTGATCCATTCACCATAGCTGGCGAATGGCTCTGAAGCGGCCTTGTAAGAAGGAGTGAGATCAGGTGGATTCGAGGTTGGTCCTACCACGACGGTGGCCGCGCGGGTGATAGGCTCATGGCCTTCTGCGGCGATGAAGGCAGTGTTGGTGATGGCTTGGGGCGAGCTGGCGCTTACGGTGACGGCATAAGTGATGGTAACGACTGGGGTGGGCGTCAGGATGCCGCTCCAGCGCAGAGTAGGCGCGTTGGTCTCATCAATTGAGCCAGTTGTGGCGGCGAGCGTGCCCGGGATGTAGGCAAGGCCAGTGGGCACCTCGTCGGTCAGGTGGACGGTGGCAGTGAGGGGAGCGCCGAGGCCGCCGATGGTGATGGTGTAGGTGATGGTATCGCCGTACATGGCTGCTTCCGTCGAGGCGGTCTTGGCCGATTCGCCTGCCGTTACGCCATTCCACCCGGCTAATCTTGCCATCATCCACCAAAGCGCCGCGCCTTTGAGCTTGCACAGCAAGCCGTGGGTGTGGGCACATTCTGTATCAGTTTCA
>JBGSMF010000441.1:0-6195 GCA_041740315.1 Thermoflexales bacterium | reverse complement strand
GGATTGGCCAGGTCCATCACGTCCGAGGGCTGGAGGCCCTTGTCCACCACAGGCAGCGCGTCCAGCCCCAAGGCTTTCAGCCGCGCCTCTGGGCCTTCGTCGGCCCACACGTCTACCGCCGGCGGCGGGCCGGCCACATCCGTCAGGGGCTCAACTGGCCCCTTGTCTGGCAGACCGGCTTGCGGCAGCGGGATCAGGTGCAGCGCGTCCGCCAGCCCGCTGCTGGCCAGCAGCGCTGCCACCAACAGCACCGAGACGATGACCAGGCTGTGCCTGGCATACTTGCGAACTTGCTTGCCTAGTTTGGAAACCATTTTGACCTCCTTTTTTTGAATCAGGTGATAAATAACCCGTGGCGAATAACTAACCATATTCTAACCCCAAATCGCCTGCTTTTTTCCGCAAAAATTCCGCATTTGCTGTTCACCTTGCCAGACAACTCGAAGCGATGTAAACTAGTACAAATCGGCGGCAGGAGGATTGGGATATGGCCCAGAAAAAGCACACTGGCTCATCCGGCCCAATTGATCGGGCGCTGGTTCGCAGCGCGCTCAAGTCATGGCACGACCTGCAAAAAATGGGCGAGCATCCTTTGTCCCGCCTAAAAATTGTTGATGACTGCTTGCGAACACAGGGCCTCACCGACACCCCTCATGGGCATGGGCGCGCCCTGCGCCAGATCTTGAACCAGGCGATTGATGCCTTGAGGCCCAGCGATGTTGGGATTGGCCTTTCTGGCAAACCCTGGCGACATCACCTTATCCTCAAAGGCCAATACGTGGAACGTCGGAATCGCAACGAGATGGCCGAGCAATTGTGCATTGCGCAAACCTTGTATTATGAGGAGCAAGCGGCTGCTCTGGACGAATTGACCGAAATTATTTCTCAATGGGAACAGTGCCGCAATGTTCCCGGCCTGAACAGCGCCAGCCACCAGACTCCGTTTCTTGCCCCACCCCGCCCGCCTTACGACTTGATGGGCCGCGCCGAATTGTTGAATGCTCTAAAGCAGCGTTTGTTGTCTGGCGGCAACCTGGCTCTCTTTGCCCTCACCGGCTTGCCTGGTGTGGGCAAGACGGCGCTGGCGATCGAGTTGGCGCACAATCCTCAGATACGCGGTCATTTTCAAGATGGCGTGCTGTGGGGCGGCTTGGGCCGCCAGCCAGATGTGCTGGCACTCTTGGGCGCGTGGGGCGCAGCGCTGGACATTCCAGCCAGTGAGATGGCCAAGTTAGACAGCGTCGGCCGGCGGGCCGAGGCGGTGCATACCGCCATCAGCTTGCGCCGCATGCTCTTGGTGGTGGACGATGCCTGGCAGCTCGAAGCGGCGCTGGCTTTCCATGTGGGCGGCCCCAACTGCGCTCACCTGTTGACTACTCGTCTACCTGAAGTGGCGATACACTTTGCAGGGGAAGGCGCTACCATCGTGCACGAACTGAGCATCGCCGATGGGGCCAGGTTACTAGCTAGATTGGCTCCACAAGCAATAAATGCTGATTCTAAAGAGGCGTACACGTTGGCGCAGATGGTGGGCAGCCTGCCGCTGGCGCTCACACTGATCGGCAACCACCTGCGGGTGAATGGATTCGGCAGCCAGCCACGCCGCATCCGCGCCATGCTGGATCGAATGAGGCAGGCAGAAGAGCGGTTACAGTTGGCCCTTCCGCAATCGCCGCTGAAACGCCAGCAATCTATGCCATCGGGTGCAGCCTTATCCTTGCAAGCCAGCATCGCGCTCAGCGACAAAATGTTAGACAAAGCATCGCAGCTTGCGCTGCGTGCGTTGGCGGCCTTTCCTCCCAAGCCCAATACCTTTTCGGAAGAAGCGGCGCTGGCTGTATCGGCCCAACCGGTGGAGGCATTGGACGCCCTGAGCGACACGGGGCTGCTTGAAAGCGCCGGGCCGGGGCGCTACACCTTGCACCAGACCATTCACGACTATGCGGGGATGACCCCCACCCTTACATCCCCCCCGCAAGTGGGGGGGATAGAGGGGGGGCCGAGGGTGGAGGCAGAGGAACGCATGGTAGAATTCTTTGTCCGCTACGTTGAGGCCCACGCCACCGATTATGCCGCGCTCGATGTGGAACTCGTCAACGTGCTGGCCGCGCTTCAACTCGCCTTTGAGCGCAAGCTGCACGCCGACTTGGTGCATGGCGCGAATGCGCTCCACGAATTTCTGGAAACCAGGGGACTGTATACCCTCACCAAAACTCTTTTGGATAGAGCCAGGCAAACCGCTATTACCTTGGGTGATACAACGGGACTGGCAACAACTTTGCTTCACCTGGGGATAACAGAGCTATGGCACAGCAAATATGCGCTGGCGCAAGAGCATTTGCAGGCAAGCCTGGGCTTGGCTCGCCAGGTTGGAGATCAGCGAGGCATGGCTCGCACATTCCATAATCTCGGTAATGTTTCTATCAGATTGGGAAACTTGGCCGAGGCCCAAGCCTATTATCAGCAAGCGGTGAGCATTTATCATGAGATAGGCGACCGGTCAGGCGAGGGAGCTGTGCTCAATGGCCTGAGCAATATTTCCCAGTATCAGGGTGACTGCGCCGCAGCCGAAGCTTATTGTCAGCAAGCGCTGCGCATCTATCAAGAAATCGGCGAGCGGCGTCGTGAGAGCGTCTTGCTCGACCACCTTGGTGTTATCTCCACTGGCCTGGGCGACTATGCCAAGAGCCTCGCCTACTTGGGGCAAGCCTTGGACCTGAGCCGTATGGTGGGTGACCGACAGTCCGAAAGCTCGGTGATCAACAATCTCGGCGTCGTTTTTGACAACCTGGGTGACTATGCCAAAGCGCGCGTCTACCTGGAACAATCGCTGCGTATTACAGATGAGACTGGCGATCTGCGGAGCAAGTGTGAGGTACTATTTAATCTTGGGCTGATTGCGCATCACCTGGATGAGGATCAGGCCGCTTGCGAGTACTGCCTCCAAGCCTTGCGGATTGCACAGGAACTGGGCACTCCTCTTATCCAAGGATATGCTCTGACTTACCTGGGACATGCCCTGGTTGGGCAGGAGCGCCCAGCCGAGGCGGTCGAGGCCTATCAACAGGCCTTGTCCGCATGGCGCGAGGTGGGTCAACCGTATCTGGACATAGAAACCTTGGCCGGCCTGGCCCGCGTCTCTATGGCCCAGAGGGAATTGGATCAGGCGGCAGCTCGCGTCCAGGAAATCTTGGGCGGCCTAGATGCCAACAATCTGGCTAATACCAGCGAATCCATTTTGATCTACCTGACGTGCTACCGCGTCTTGCACGCTACACAGGATCCCCGCGCCCAGGATATTCTGGCCACGGCCTACCACCTGCTGCAAGAGCGGGCGGCCAAGATTAGCGACGAAGCATTGCAACGCTCATTCCTGGAAAATGTGGCCGCCCATCGAGAGATCGTGCAAGAGTTCGAGGCCAGCCAAGGATTATACTAACCATGTGACAACTCCACTCATCGCCAGCCTCTGTTTTTGATTGACAAAAACAGACATCATCGCAGGCTTTATGTGCGGCCTGCTCGTCAACGTGCTCATCAACCTGGCCGTCTCGCCGCTGGCGGCGTTGGCCAGGATTCAGGCCATTGTTTTGGAACGCGGCCAGGTGTCTGAAGAAATACGGCAGCATACTAGCCAGCGTGTCCGCAAACAATGCCGTGATCAATGCGCCGGACAAAAACGGAAGCCTGTCCAGATTGGCAAGAGGCTGACTCTAGCGTCACCTCGGCCAGGACCGACTTCCGCTTGGTAGACTTGTTCACCCAAGCCATTTGTCAAGCCGCCGCGCAGCGGATTAATTCACTGCGCACTTGTGCCAGAATGAGGGCGTTGTGCTATTCAGTTGTTAATGTGCCAAGTCTTTGTTCTTGCCGCCGGCCGGTATATCTCCCCCCGGCCTGCCAGTGGTGAGCGACCACATGGCCCGCTTGCCGCTCAACACACCCGTCTCATCCATGCGCAAGTCCATTGCAAACATGCGGCCCACCCACCCCTTCAGGGCTGTTCAGTTCTGTCACCCTGAGGGAGCGTTTCCTTCGACTTTGCTCAGGACAGGTTTTGCGGCCGAAGGGTCTCCACGAGGCAAGCCTTGAGATTCTTCGCCGCTGGAAAAACGCCAGCGGCTCAGAATGACATACGCGGATAGAGAACTGAACAGCCCTGCCCATCCCTTGAGCATCGCCCCTAGCGCGCGCCGTTAAAGCTCTTTGGATCGAGATAAGCCAGCACGATAAAAACGGGTCGTGTCCCTCTAACGGGTCCAAGGCCATTTTTTATACGGGAAAATCGAGGCATGGACCTGATAAAGGGACACCACCTAAAAACGTTCATTGCCACAAATTCAAGTATTGGCGTCAACCTGACCACCCTTGCAAAGGTCTGAAAACCTTCTGGGGTTGCGCCTCGGTCCGCTATGGTCAGCCCGGCCAAGGGCCCAAGAGGCCGGCCAGGGATGCGCTGGCCGGCCGGGTTGAGGTCCGCATAAGACAAGTTTACTTGCCCGTGATTAGTCTTCCTATTCTCTGGTGTTCAGTCTTGACGCCGGCCGGCAGCGATCTGGTTCCCAGCGCGTCGGGATAGTCGGGCCAGCCATTCTTCCACTTGGCGGCGACAATGCCGACGATATCCGGATCGTACCTGGCAATGTCGTAATAACGGGTGGCGACCTGCGCCATCTCGGCTTGCGTAAGGCCTTTAGCGCCATGTAGTGTTTGCCCCCACCAGGCGTCCATGATAATGAATATTTTTTGCGAGGGGGAACTGCGCTTTGTTTTCATCAGGGCGTACAGCTTTTTGAACAGGTTGCTGCTTTGGGGATTCTCGATGCCATAGATTTGCCAGCCGATCCAGTCCACGTTCGTCGGCACGGAAAAATAATCCAGCGCCGCATAGCTTTCGTTAACGGCAATGGGAATGCTGCTGAATGTGCTCTTGATCGCCGCCGCGGCGCTTTGGAGATCCGCGCTCGTAGCCCCGTTCCATGCCGGTTCGTCAAACAGCTGAAAGGCCAGCGCCTGGCTGGCCAGGTTCGGATTGTTAGCCACGAAGGTATTCCACCGGCTCTGATAGTCGGAGCGCAGGTCGTAATCGGCGCAACTGCGCGCGGAAACACTGCCATCTTTCCCGCTGGGGTCTCTTACAAAGAATATATCGCTCACCTGCAGAACCGCTTTCATCTGGTGGCTTGCCATATAGTTCAAATAAGAAGAATAGTTTCCGTTGTAAGCGATGCCGCCAATAACCCCCATATTCGTGAAAGAATAGGTTTCGTCAATGTACAACTTGTCGCTTTCCGATGCGCCATTCAAGAGATAGCCAAAGTATTTCAGGTTGGGGTTGGAGGTGTTAGGCAGCGCCGGGACAGAGCCGTTGATGGTGAAACTCTTGGGCGAGTTCCACAGGGTAGCGGGGCCTCCAGCGGGCGCCCCCATGTCGGCATTGTTGCCCACGGCAGATAGAGAGTGCGTTTGCCCATCCTTGAACGCGCTGGGGACTGGGAATTCAAAGCCGTGCCTGCCGGATATGGAATAGTAGTTGTTGATGTCCGAGCGCGTATAGCCGGTGTCGAGGCATAATATACCCACCCAGCCGTCTATGCTGATATTAACAGTGCTCGGCTGGTATAAGAGAGGATAGGGATCCACCGCCCAGCCTATGGCGCGCCCGTTGCCCCCCAAATTCACGCTGTCGAGAGACCCGACGGGGCTGCCGTCAGTGATGACTAGCGGCTTTGTGTTGGAATAGCCGGAATTCCTGACCCGGGGGCCTACAGCTTGCACTGTATAGACCCTGAAAGTGTATGAACCCGGCGCCATGTTGTATGTGTTTAGGCTCGTGGCAAAATATCCCGATGCGTTCGTCGTGCCAAAAGGCCCCAGCATATACTTTACCCCGCCCGGGCCGGAGAGTTGATCGGCATACACCAGGCTGTTCGGCGCTCCATTCCACAGTTGAGCCGTAGGCGCTATGCCCTGCATCAAGATACCCGGGACGATGCTGAGGGTCGGCGTTACAGTCGGCGCGGCCAGGGCCGCCCCGGGAAAAATAACAGACACTATGACGAGTATAGCCACAAACTGCAACACGCGGCGAGATACGCCGCCGTTCTTTTTGTTATTGCTAACCATTTTTCATCTCCTTTAATTTTGCGCCAGGACATGTCGGAGGAGGCCGTTCGTAGTGCGCGCTATAGCGCG
>JBGSMF010000440.1:0-8923 GCA_041740315.1 Thermoflexales bacterium | reverse complement strand
ACGAGGCGGGCGGCGATGCCGCGTCCGCGTAAGCACCGCCACTTGCGGCGCGAACCCCAGCCGGCCATTTTCAAGCCGGTGGGCGCGCGGCTCGAATCGCTGGACTGTGTGGTGCTGCTCCACGAAGAACTAGAAGCCTTGCGCCTGTGTGATTTGGAAGGCTGTTACCAGGAACAGGCCGCCGAACAAATGGCCGTGTCGCGCTCTACGCTGCAACGCCTGGTCACCGAAGCGCGGCGCAAAGTAACCCAAGCCCTGGTGGAGGGTAAAGCGATTAGAATTGAAGGCGGCACATTTCGCGTCGAGGCTCGGCGTTTTCGTTGCGACGATTGCTGGCATCGCTGGGAAACAATACATGGCAGCGGGCAAGGCGAGCCGCAGGTTTGCCCCAAGTGCGGCAGCGGCGAAATTCGAGAACGCGCCCGCCGCCGTCGCCACTAGATCCTTTGGGTTTTGAAACTCAACGGGTCTAAGGGCAATGCTGTTCAAATAAGGTGTTATTCGTATGGGCAGGTCTGAGACCTGCCCATACGCCGGTGGTGTTATTTGAACAGTATTGGGTCTAAGAGTGACGGTAAATGCGCGTGCCGATGTGCTCGCCCTCGATGGCGCGCGCCACGTTGCCCCGTTCCAGCCCGTTGACGATAAATACCTCGCGCAGACTGTGCGCATCTTTTAAGGCTTGCAGCATGCTCCGCTCGATGGCTAGATCGTTCAGGTCAAGCGCCAGCAATTCGTTGATCTCGATTTCGGGGATGAACTGGGCCGCCGGGTCCTTTTTGGGATCGGCGGTATAAAGCCCTTGCTCGTCTTTGATGAGGATGCAACGCGCTGCGCCCAACACCTCGGCCAACAAAAAAGTGCCCACATCGGTGCGATGCGGAGGAATACGCCCCAGGGCCGGGGGCCGTTCGAACAGGCCATAGGGCGGCATAGCGTGCGTTACGGGGAGCACGCCCAACGCCAGGTAACTGGCCAGCTTGGGCAAGTCGTCGTGGCCGATTTTGATGCCGCCATGCTGGGTGAGCAAAATAGCAACCATCAGCGCGTTTTGTTCGCTGATGCTAGAGCCAAGCTTGGCCAGCACGCCGGTGGGCATGCCTAGATCGGTGGCGATGGCATAGGCGTGGCGGGCGCGCGTGCCGCCGCCGGTGGCGATGAGGATTTTGCGCGATTGGCGCGCCTCGACCAGCTCATCCAAAATGGGGAGCAGCGCCTTGCGCCCCCGGTCAATGACGCTCTGCCCGCCAATTTTGACCACCGTCAAATCGGGCATCAGCCGGTACAGCGGCGTCTTGCTCGTGCCGGCCAGCAGGTCCTTGTCCATCAGCGATTCACCCATCAGGGGCGATTGAATGTGCAGGCGTCCAGTTTCGTCGTATTGCAAAGACATGGCAAGCTCCTTATTGCGCCCCTTCCTCCACTAGTCTGATTTCCTCGTCTGTCAATCCGTATAGCTCGTACACCAGCTTGTCTATCTCTTTGTCGGTGGCCTCTATCTGGCGTTGATAGAGTTCGCGGTCGCGCCCAGCGGCGGCCGCCTGGCGCTTGTGCAGTTCCAGCATTTGCCCCACCAGCGCCACCATGCGGTCGTGGCGGGCAACGTCGGCGGGGTCGGAAAAGTTGATAGCACGGATAGGAAGCTGTTCGATATATTGCCGGTTCAATGCGAGGTAGCCACCGCGAAATGGTGTGCTAACTGATTTGAGACAAGCGCTCAACAACTTGGAATTGAGCACCCCAAGCAAATACGAATAGGAAAGGGTCGTTTCTGCCGGGAATGTAATGCCATAGCCACCGCCACCACCTCCACCACTGCCAACGAAATAATATTTACCTTCCAAGTCAGCAGCGAAGCAGCTACCAGTTGCTATTGAGGGAACCAATATCTTTGAGACGCTAAACCTAGTGTGATTTTTCTTGTAAACATAGCCGTGCCATTCTTGCCCCATTTGGCCCTTGTTTCGTGCTGCAAGGCGTTCTCGGTTTTCTTCCAGGTAGGTCCAAGTTAGAGGGAAACGTTGCTTGTACTCTTTGGCGCTGATGAGCACCGATTTATTGTCTATGGTTTCGTAAGGGAAAATTAACCGTTTGGTTACATCAGTCAAGCAGTATCGTCGAATATTCAGCGAGCCTTTCAAGAACGGCTTAAGATGCTCGTCCTCGAACCAATGTTGATGCCCCGTGGACTTTGAGTCACACAATATCCGTTTTTTGTCTCGCCGCACTTCTTCCAAAATGAAGACATCATCAGCATCCGTTTGCAAACCAACAAACAAATGCGCCACATCGCCCAACTTGACCGGCATCTGGCTCAAGCGTTCAAACAGCGCTGCGCCTTTGCCCACGGTAAAATTCCACTCGGCGGTAGTGATATTCGATGCAGGAATCACACCCTCAACGGCTTGACTTGTGGCACGCCATGCCGTCAAATCGTCCACTTTGGCAAGCTGACATTCATCGCTGCCGGCTTTGTCCAAGAACATCAGGCAGGTGTATGTGGTCGCCCCGGCAAATACTTGCTGGTCGCCAAAGTGAACCACGTGAGACAGGTGCTTGCCCTTGGCCAGCAGCCCACGCAGTGCCTCGCCATATTGCGCGTTGAAAAACTTGTGCGGCAAGATAAAGCCCAATCGCCCGCGCTTGTTCAACAAGCTCAACCCGCGCTCGACAAAGACCACGTAAATATCATAGTTACCCTTGCTGGCGGCGGTGTACAACTGCTTGTAGGCCTCCACTTCCAGCGGGGACCATTCTTTCATCACCTGGATACGGATGTAAGGCGGATTTCCAATCACGCAATCAAAGCCACCACCCCCCTCCTGCTCCCCCCGTGGGCGGGGGGAGTTGGTGGGGGGAAACTCGCGCACCCAATCGAAGGGGTTGACACGGCGAAGCTCGTCGGGGTCGGGGATGAGTTGATTGGTGAAATAATCCGGCCCAATCAAGCTGTTGCCGCACTTGATATTGGCGTCAAGGTTAGGCAAGGCGCGTTCCTGGAAAAGCTCAAGCTGCTGGCCCAGCGTTTCGTCGCTTTCGCCTTCCAGCACCTTGAGCAGCAAACTGAGCTTGGTCACTTCCACCGCCTGCCGGTCAATGTCTACGCCAAAAATGTGCGAGGTGAGGATGCGCTTTTTTTCGGTGGTGGTGAGCCGCCATTCACCCCCACCCTCCCCTCCCCCGTCAGCAGGAGAGGGTCGGGGCGGTTCGCGTTGTTGGGGCGGTTCGCGAACCGCCCTTACGCGAACTGCCCATACAGCTTTGGGGTGCTTTTCGGGGTCGTGGTCAGTGTACCATTGCAGATAGTAATCGAGCAGGTATTGGTACGCGCCGAGCAGAAACGAGCCAGAGCCACAAGCCGGGTCTAGCACGCGAAAGGTATCCGGTAAGGGCGAATCGCGTTGTTGGGGCGGTTCGCGAACCGCCCTTACGCGAACCGCCCTTGCGCGAATCGCCCCGACGTTGTCCTCAATCCATTTTCCGACCGTGTTCTTGACAATGTAAGCCACAATATAAGCTGGCGTATAGTACACCCCGCCCGCCTTTTTGACCTCGGGCTTTTCTTCCACTTTGGCCTGGTGGGCAGGCGTCAGGCGAATGACTTTGCCCAAGAACTGCTCGTAAATATTGCCCAGGATTTCAGTCGGCAGCAGGTCAAAGCGATAAGGCGATTGGGGATAGTACATATCGGCCAGAATCGGCCTCAGCACCTTGTCGTCTATTGCCAGCTTGGGGGTCAGCGTGTCGGCGCGCAGGTCGAACAGGCCGGCGTTGTATTTGGCGTCGGCCTGGCGGCACAGGTCTATCAGCGCGGGGTAAATGTCCTCGCCCTCGGTCAGGCGCAGCAGCCGCTCATAGTCTTCGATGCCCCGGTCTTCGGCCATGCGCAAAAAGATGATGCGGTCAATCGTGCGCTGCACGGCGTCGTTGAGCTCGTCCACCGAAAGGCGCGGGTTGCGCAGCGCCAGGTTGTGCGCCAGCTTGTCGCGCCAGTCTTCGATTTCCTTCAAGAACTCGGTATCTACCTCGCTCGTGCCGCGCTTGCCCTTGCTGGTTTGGGCAAACTGGTCAAACGCGCCGCTCCACACCGCCTCGTAAGAAAACGTGTCCCACAGCTCGCGCCAGCAATCGGGGTATTCTTCAAAGGTATGGTAGGCCACCCGCCCCACGCTGGGCTTGTCGGCCAGCGAGGGTTTGGCGCGGCAATCGTAAACCACCCATTCTTCAAAATCGGTGAGGACCGACAAGGGCAGCTTGACGTTCCAGGCATACGCGCGCAATTGGTAGGCGGCGTCGCTGTTGGTCCTCAGCGCCACGCCCGGTTTTTTGGCTTCCGCAAAGAACTTGACATCTCTTCCCACCCGGAAGGCATAGTCGGGCGCTTTGCGCGCGCCTTCCACGTCTATGCTCGGCTCGTAGACCACGTCGCGGTAGTGGGGCGCTTTGTGGCTGCGGTTGTTCACATCCCACCCCAACGCCTCAAAGAACGGGTTGATAAAGTCAATGCGCGCCTGCGCTTCTTTGTAGGCTGGGCCGCGGTAGGTGACCGCGTTGAGGCGGAACTGCTTGACCAGCTCGGCAACACTGCTGAGGCCTTGCTCAAAGGTGATTGGCGTCATTCGCTTGTCCTGTGTTTCAAGGGTTTCCCCTATCCGACCCTCCCGCAGGTTTAACGCTTGTGGATGAGCTAACACAATTCAACCAGGATTGCCAGCCTGCCCTGATAGCTAATTTTGTAACCTGCGGGAGGGTAAGCTGAGCAGTTGGCTCATGAGTATTATAGGCTGACTTTTAAAAAAAGCATAGCCAGCGCGCCCCATCGAGATGCGGAATGGGTTATTCTTCGGAGGCTATGTATTTGTGCGAGCCCAGGAGCGCCTGCAAAAAAACAAACACGAGCAGCGAGGCCAAGATGAGAATCACCGCCACCGGCTTGGCGGCGGCCAGGCCAAAGCCCGCAAAACGCTCATAGACCAGGACGGGAATGATTTTGGGGTGATAGGCCAAGATGACGACTGCGCCGAACTCGCTGATGCCGCGCCCCCACATCATCACGGCTCCTGCCAAGATGCCGCGCCAGGCCAGGGGCAGGCTCACGTAAGCAAACGACTGCCAGCGCGATGCGCCCATCACCTCGGCCATGCGCTCCAGTTCGGGGTCAATGGCAGCAAACGCTTCTCGCGCCGCGTTGACGAGAAACGGCAGGCTGACAAATAGCATGCCGACAATAATGCCCGGCACATCATCGGTAAAGCGCAAGCCAATTGCGCCAAGCACTTGCCCAAGCGGCGCTTGCCGCCCAAACACCATCAGCAGCGCAATGCCGGCTGCGGTGTGCGGCACAACAATCGGCAGGTTGACAATGCCCTCTACCCAGCGCTTGCCCGCAAATTCATAACGCGCCAGCAGAAAAGCCAGCGGCACGCCTGTAAACAGCGCCAGGCCCGTGGCCCACAAGCCGGCATAGAAGGTAAGCCCCAAGGCCGCCAGCACTTGGGCATCAGAGAGCGCCTGCCACAGCGCGGCAACGGGCGTGCCGAGCAACGTGCTGAGCAAAGGCAGCACCACAAAAAGCAGCAGCAAAGCGCCTGCTGCTGCAAAACCGGCCGTAAAGAAATCAATCTTGCGTTTATGAGTCATGTTTCCCGCTGGGCCTGCTTTACGCACGGACTAGTAAATTGGACATGGATCAACGCGGACGCGAAGCGCGCGGATTGACACGAGTTTTTTCTTCATCATCACAATCATCACAATCCGTGAAAATCCATCCCATCCGTGACAATCCGTGTGCAAAAGAGAACAATGGAAAACACAGCGATATCTTACGGCATCGGCACACACAACGGTTGCAGCCGCTTGGGAACGGTCTCATGGTTATGGGCCTGGGCGGGAACGATGAGCGGGTGTTGGTTGGCTTGCATCACCGCCTGCCCCTGCGGGCCGAGCAAAAAAGCGATAAACTCTTGCGCCTGGCTGGGGTGCGGCGCGTTGGTGGGGATGGTCACGCCATAGCCAATGACATCGCCGTCAAATTCTGGCTTGACCGAGAAAAAACGCTGAAAATCCAGCCTGACCTGCACCTGTCCATATTCAGTTTTGTATTGTTCAGAGCCAAGATTAACCGCATCGGGAAGCTGAACGAGTTTCAAGCCGTGTTGCTGAATGACGCTTTCGTACTCAAAGGCGTAATCCAGGTCGCCCGATTCCAGTAGCGCGATCAACTGGATGCTGGCTCCGCGAATGACAAGGCCGGAATTTTGTTTTGCCTCTACGATTTCTGGAATGTGGATGATGGTCTTGCCGTTATCCTCTTGGGCCGTAATCGAGGGCTTGAAACGGCCCATGATCATGTCTTCCAAGATGGTTGGCTTGCCGTAAGCCGACTCGGCCAGTTGAAGCGCCATAAAGGCTCGATAACCGGCAGCGTCAAAGCGCGGGTCGGCAATTCCCACCAGCACATCGGGGCGCGCAATAATCTTGTGCCAGTTGTCGGCGTTGATTTCGCCGGCGTATTTGCTTTGGGGCGAGTAGGCCAGGCCCAGCTTGTTTGTGGCGAATTTGATGTACCAATTGGCATAGGGCTGGTTGGTTTCGGGAACGCGAGATTGATACATCAAAATTGGAATCAGCGCGTGGTCGGCCGTCACCACAACGTCTATCAACTCGTGAATTTCGGTCACGTGCCGGATCACCTGGATGCTGCCGTGCCCCTCCATCTGCGCGTCCACATCGGGATGCTCGGCCTCGTAGGCTTTTTCCAGCGCGTCAAAGGGAATGATCAGGCTGCCGGCAAAAAATACCTTGAGCGGCGTTTTCTCTTTGGGCTGTGGAGCGCACCCACTTGTCAGGATCAGGGTTAAGGTTAAGGCTAAGGTTAAGGCTAAGCTCAGATTTAGGCTCTTTGGGATTTCGCGTGGTAAACCTAACCCCTCCCACTCCCCCCTTTGGGGGTCGCGGGACAGGCCGGCCCCCTTCCTCCCACTCCCCCCTTTGGGGGTCGCGGGACAGACTACGAGGGAAGGGGGAACACACTCCCCTCTCCGCTTCGGGGAGGGGCTGGGGGAGGGGTCCACCACGGCAACTCCCAAAGAATCCAGATTTAGCTTTGAACTCGATAGCACGGCTTTCACTTGAGCTCGATCCTGACCACATCTTTGGCCCAAAAACTGCTTTCCATACCGGGCATGACGGCATTGAGCTTGGCGGCATCAAAAGCCAACAAACAATCCGCGCACTTTTCCACATCGGCCAGGGCCAGCTCAACCTGATAGCCATCGGAAGAGATGAAAACGAGCGTTTTAGCGTCGGCCTTTACTTGCGCTTTATCGAGGAGAGCGTTGAGCCGCACACCCTCGTAATCTTGATTGCCCTTCTTGGGATGTTCGACAGTGAGCTTGACCACCTCCATCGCCTCAAGATCATCCATTGACAAAGACAATTCTGTGCCCACCATGCCGGCGATGGTCAGCGCGGCATTGCCGCCGGGCGCAGCAGATTGGGGCGTGGGCGAAGGGGAAGGCGTAGCAGTCGGCTCAGATATGGACGGCAGGATGTGAACTTGGGCAACCTGACCGACAATCTCTTTCGTTTGCAAGTCAGAGCCAACCAGCCGCAGCGGGAAATATTTTTCATCCAGCGGATTGCCGTTGACGAGGTGGGCCAACAAAATGTTCTTGTTGTTCCTGAGGCGAGCAATATCAAAGGTGGCCTTGTAGCCATCGGCGGCAACCACCTCAAACTGGTAACCCTGGTCGGCCAGCTCTGTATTGAAAGCATTGTCGCCATGACGGTTCTCGTCATCCACGCGCGCGGCAAGGAGCCACAAGGGCACGCCTGTCCAGGTTTGCGCCTTGTCATCCTTCCATTCTGCGCCGTGGCAGGTGGTCGCCGAGCACGATTCGAATGTGCCGCGATCCATCTCTTCATCTAGCGCGCCTTTGAGGCCAAGCGTCCAGTCGGCAGCCAGCGACTTGATCTCAATTTTGTTAACCCATTTAACTGACCAGTGGCCATCTACGACTTGATTGTTCTTGGGCGTGACAACCATCAGCCGGAGCGTGCCGTCAGTGTCTTGGGGCAGCAGCTTGCCTCCACGCTCGTAGGCTAGAATCGCTTTCAGGGGGTCTGCGATTTTAACCTCGTCGCCTGTGCCGGGGTCATACGTGATGAAATTGCCGTTAGTTATCTGGTCATAGGAAATTGTCATGGCGTATCCATCTTTGGCGACCAAGCTAACGCCACTTTTGCTATCTAACCCGCCGACCCATTTGCACAGCTCGTCCAGCGCGACGCCCTTGAATTGCTCCGGCACGGTGATCTTGCCGGTGCTGCTCTTGATGCCGCCCCAGCCTTCAATTGCAGGCAACTTGACAAGATCGTCCATAGTCAGCGATTTGGTCCCCGCCGGGCCACTTAATTCAAGCACAACAGGCGCGGCAGTTGGTGTGGCAGCGGCAGTGGCTGTTGGCGGCAACAGGGTTGGCGCGGCAGTAGGCTGGGCCGCCTGGCAAGCGGCTAAAAGAAGGGCGAGCATTAGGATGCAGGAGAGCACTAGAACGCAAAGAATGTGTTTTTTCATGGTTGAACCTCCATCGTATCGCTATGTTATACGGCTATAACGGGCGGCAAAGTAAAACGCACCGGTGTGCGTTATGTTTAGCAATTATAGCGTGTTTTAGTTAACGCGCAAGCGAATAATTTCGTCCAGTCCCCTACCCCGACGCCAGAGATGGATAGATTGGACATTCATCTAATATAAAAACCCTATAGTTATCCAATATACGGCTGCAGATTCCTACTGTATAGTGGGTGGAGCCAAGTTAGGAGAGATCAAACGCCATCCGAATTGAGATTCTTTGGGAGTTGCTGTGGTGGACCCCTCCCCCAGCCCCTCCCCGAAGCGGAGAGGGGAGAGTGTTCCCCC
>JBGSMF010000439.1:0-2030 GCA_041740315.1 Thermoflexales bacterium | reverse complement strand
GCCACCAGTCCGCCTGCTACCCCGCCGCCGCTGCCCGTTGCGCGGCCACCTTCGACCGGTGGGCGCGCAGGCAGGTTTTTCCTTGGGCTGGGCAAGTGGCTGCTCAAAACGCTGTTGACCATCGTGGCCCTCGCATTGATTGTTATTCTTGCGTTGCTGGCGGTGGGCACGCTGGCGGTGGGAATGTTGACCGAGCAAGCCATTGCGCGCGGAGACTGGCGCATGGATACTGTGGCGCCCGGTCGCCCTTATGTTTACTCTCGCGATGATTTTGAAACTGGAATGCAGCTTGCCTTAGAGCCGTTCATCATGGATGCTTTGACAAACGTGCGGGTGCGCTTTGAGCCGCCAGAAGTCATTGTGTTCAGCGGCAACGTGCGGGGCAGCCCGTTCTCGCTCCTGGCGCGCGTTCGCGCCGTAGATGATATGCCCAATGTGCAAATAGAACGCTTTAACGATTTCCCTTTATATATCATTGGCGGCATCTTGTCTGACCGGGTCAATAATGGCTTTCGCCAGGCCTGGCAAGATGCCCCTATCTTGATTGACACCATGACAATGACGGAAGATCGCATTACGGCGATTTATCGCCGTCGCTGACAGGAGAAGAAAATGACCAAGAGCTTTGTGTTGGTGGCCGGCAACATTGGCGCGGGCAAAACCAGCCTCACCGAGCGCCTGGCTGCTCGCCTGGGCTGGCAGGCCGCGTACGAGAGCGTGACAGATAACCCGTACCTGGCCGACTTTTACAAGGACATGAAGGCATGGAGCTTTCATTTGCAGATCTTTTTTTTGGGGCATCGGGCTGCCCAGCATCTGGCGCTGGCTCAGGGGACGCACTCTACTATCATGGACCGCAGCATCTATGAAGATGCCCATATCTTTGCCCGCGCCCTGCACGAGATGGGCAATCTGTCCGAGCGAGATTATTTGGCCTACCGCCGCCTGTTTGACTTGATGGTGAGCCAGTTGCCGCCGCCCGATTTGCTCATCTATTTGCGCGCGCCGGTAGAGGTGTTGATGGAGCGCATTCACGGCCGCGGTCGCAGCATTGAATCGGGCATCACCGCCGATTATTTGAGCTTGCTCGATCGTTATTACGAGGAATGGCTGGGCGATTTTTCGTTGTGCCCGGTGCTGATGCTACCCAGCGACAACCTGGATTTTGTCCATCGCCCCGACCATCTGGATATTGTCACCCAGCGCATTGTAGATCGCTTGCGAGGCAAAGAGCAGGTGGTGTTTCCTGATTGAGAGTAAGGGTTAAGATTGAGGGTTAAGGTTAAGGTTGAGGGTTGAGTTAAATAACACCCTCCCGCCCAGGGTGACTGGCGGGAGGGTCGTTGCCATTTTAGAGTTGGCGCGGCCAGCTGACCTAATCTTCTCCGCGCTTGCCCAGTTGCTTGTCTAGCATGAGCATGGCGGTCTCGCGCTCCTCAATCATCTTCAAGTGGGCCATGATGTCGTTGGCGTTCTTTTCTTCTTCAACCTGCTCGCTGACGAACCATTGCAGCATGATTTGGGCCGCAAAATCATCTTCTTTGGCAGCCAGCTTGTACAGGTTGTGAATCATGGCGGTCACTTGTTGCTCGTGCCCTAGCACTTGCTCAAAGACCTCCAGCGGCGTGCCAAACTTGGCCGGCGGCTGGGCAATGGCTCCTAGTTCCACCTGCCCGCCTCGTTCCAGCACATAATCAAAAAATTTCATTGCGTGCTCTTGCTCTTCCTTGGCCTGGAGCCGCATCCACTTGGCAAAACCGGCCAAGTTGGCTGTTTCAAAGTGGGCCGACATTGCAAGGTACAGATAGGCAGAATAAAGCTCGTTCTTGATTTGCTCGTTGATTGCGTTTTGCAGTGCATCGCTCAGTAACATTTTTTATGCTCCTCGTATTTACACACTATGCTTTTCAATATGACGATATTTCGGGGGTAATCTTTGCGATTACCCTGTCTGGGCAGCTCACCCCAGATTATTGAAAAGAGACGATATTTTGATTGCCGGCAAAATTACCTGGCTGCGCGCCGGCGCG
>JBGSMF010000438.1:0-31984 GCA_041740315.1 Thermoflexales bacterium | reverse complement strand
CCTTCCCTTGTAGGGAAGGGGGGTTAGGTCAAAAAGCAAGTACTGCAATTATGTCATGCCTGGCGCCGCTCTCCTCGCAGATTGACCCGGTGTCCCGCCGCTCGCAAGGCGGCTAAATCTCGCTTGATTGTGGCCCGGCTGGCCTCCAATGCCTCGGCCAGGACGTCAATCGTCGGGGCGGCGTTTTGAGCCTGGGCTTGGCGCGCCAGGCGCAGCAAGCGGCGCTGGCGGCGGGCGGCCTTGGAGGGAATATCATCATCCTGCGGCGATTGGACGGTCCACATGACCTCTACCCATTCGTCATCGCGCAGCGGGCGATTTGAAGGGGCGCCGGCGCGGGGGAGGCGAACGGCGATTTGCCGCCCGTGTTGCCGGGTTTGCATTTGCTGGTAGGCCGCCATAATCTCTCGGTGGGCGGCCACGTTCTCCAAAAACGAGCGCCGCGCTCGCTCATCGCTAATGTTGGCGGCCCGCGCTTGCAGCAAGTTGTGCGCGCCGGTCAAGACCTCCACGGCGCGCGGGTCTTGGCTGGCGCTCAATACCCGGTAACAGGTCAGGTAGACCCGCACTGGTTCGTCGGCGCCGTCCAGGCTGTTACAGGCCATGTAACACAGAATTTCATCGGCCTGCGCTTGAGCCTGAGCCAAATCACCCCGCTCCAAAGATACACGCGCCAGGCCGGCCAGAGACTCGATGGCCAGGTTTGCTTCGCCCAACTCGCGCCGTATGAGCATGGCTTGTTGGTAGACATTCGCGGCATCATCCCATTGCCTCAAGCCTGTCAGCGCATGGCCCAGATACGTCAAAGCATAACCTTGCAAATAACGTTCTCCCATTTCTTGGGTGATGGGCAGCGCCTGCTTGCCATAATCTCGCGCAGCCCCATTCTCCCCCAGATAATGAAAGAGCAAGCACAGATTGATGAGCGACATGCACTCGCCGCGCAGGTAGCCGATTTCGCGATAGATACTCAACGACTGCTCATAACATACCCTGGCCGCGTCATAGTCGCCTTGGGCTTCGACAACACAACCAATGTTGGCCAGCGTTTGGCTTTCGCCTAGCCGGTCGCCGACTTGTTGAAAGGCCGCCAAGGCCCGCTCTAAACACGCCTTGGCCTCGGCAGCGCTGCCCAGGCTCTGCCAGATAATGGCGAGATTGTTGAGCACATGGCCCTCGCCACGCCGGTCGCCAATCTCGAGGCAAATAGACATTGCCTGCTCGTACCAGGCCCTTGCACCGACATAGTCCGCCTGGCTGTCACAGACAAAACCCAGATACCGGAGCGTGTCGGCTTGGCCCCGCCGGTGCCCAATTTGCTGATAGATGCGCAATGCTTGCTCAAAGCAGGCGCTGGCCTGAGCACATTCGCCCTGGTGAGCAAAAACAATGCCAAGCTGATACAAGCTCTCAGCTTCTTCGTAGAACAACTGCGCGTCACGCGCCAGTCCCAGGGCTTGTTCAACTTGAGAACGAGCCGCCACATAGTCACCCTTGTAGCGAAGTCCCACTCCCCATTGCAAATAACCGACGGCTTCAAGGCCAATGGCTTGACTGTTGCGAGCCAGTTCAATAACCGTTTGAGCCGTGGCGATAGTAGCTGGATAATCATTGGTTGCCTCGGCATATTTAGCTTGGCGCAAAGCTATTTCGGCCTTTTGGCCATCGTTCAGGGTCTCGGCTAATTTTTTCAAAGCTGCCAAATCCTGCTGTTGAGCTTGGCGTTCTCCTTGCAAGTCATAAATCTTTTCGCGCGCCAGCAGCAGGGTGTAACGATTGGCGCGGTCAAGTTCGGGCAACAGTTCGAGCGCGCGGCTGAAATGCGCAACCGCCTCGGCGTGGGCAAAGGCCGCCTGCGCCTGCCGGCCGGCTTTATGGCTATAGGCGCAAGCTTTTTCCCTCGCCTCTGCCTGATAAAAGTGATGCGCCAGGCCAGACAGTTGATCGGGACGCAGCCGCTCCAGCGCCTGGCCGGCCTGGCGGTGCAAACGCCGGCGAGCCTCGGGCGCAAGCGATTGGTAAATCACCTGGCGGATTTTGTCGTGGCCAAAGTGATACGCGGTGGGTGTTTCTTCCATAAAATGCCGCCGCACCAGCGCCCCCACAGTGGGCAAGGCGGCTTGTGGATCCAGTTGGCCGGTTTCTCTGAGCAGATCAAAATCAAAACTGCTGCCCAACACGGCGGCTGCGTCCAAGATTGCCCGCTCCGCCGGCGTCAAGCGCTCCAGGCGGCGAGCGATGACGCGCTCCACCGCCGGGGGCAGGGGCAGTTCGGCGTAATCGGCCGTTGTGTCATCCCACGAGGTATGCCAGCGGCCAAGCTCATCCTGAAAGAGCGCGCCCTCTTCACACAAAGCGCGCAAGGTTTCCAGCACAAAAAGCGGATTGCCGCCGGTTTCCTGGTACAGGCGGCTTGCAAAAAGCGGCGCGGCCTCTGCCAGGCGCAGACTGTGGCGAATCAAGTCGGCCGTGTTGTTTGCATCCAGGCGGCCCAGCTCCAAGTGGTAGTGGAAACCGGCGCGATCCAGCGCCTGGAGCTTTTCCCATACCGTTGGATGCGAACGAGCGTCTTCGCCGCGAAAAGCGCCCAAGATGAGGACACTGTTGTGTTGGAGGCGCGGGGTGATTGAAATCAGCACGTCCAGGCTATCGGCATCTGCCCAGTGCAGGTCTTCCAGCACAATCACGAGCGGCGCGATTCGCCCCCAGGCCGCCAGCAATTGATGAAAGGCATTGACCAGGCGCTGGCGTTCTTGGGCCGGCTCAATCGGCGGGGCAAGCGGCAAATCGGGCAAATGCTCAGCCAAGGCGGGCAGCAAAGGGCGGAGCACCTGCAGCCAAATCCTATCTGTGCACTGCGCCAGTTGGCTGACGCGCATGGGCGAAAGGCCGCTTTGGAGCGCCTCTACCCAGGGGGCATAGGGCGGCAAGCCTTCCCTCTCTCGGCAGTGCCCCCACACCACCTGGGCGCCGCGCCATTCGGCGTCGCGGGCGGCTTTTTGCAGCAGGCATGTTTTGCCTACCCCGGCTTCGCCTTCGACCAGCGCCACCCCGCCAGAGCCGCCCAAAGCTGCCTCGACCTGCAAGGTCAATTCGCTGCGCTCTGTTTCCCGGCCTACCAGGGGCGCTTGAAACAGGCTATCCCCAAGCGATGTAGCGGGCGCAGGGATATGGGGCAAATAAGGCCGCAGATCTTGGGGCAACTTGGCGGCTATCTCGTTGGCCAAGGCCACGGTTTCCGTTTCCGGTTCCAGTCCCAGTTCATCTTTCAGCGCCTTGCAGCAAGCCTCGAATTGCTTGATGGCCGCCTCAGGCTGATGCAAGGCAAAATACAAGCGCATGAGCTCACGGTGGGCGGCTTCTTGCCAGGGGTCGGCCCGCGCCAGCCGGAGCGCGGTACCCAGCGCGTCATGATAGCGCCCCACAGATTTTTCCAGATGCAGCAGTTTTCCCAACGCCTGCAAATACATCTCTCGCAAACGCTCGCGCTCTACCAACACCCAATCATCGTAGAAACCTTCCAGCAAATCACCCCGGTAAAGCTCGATGGCCTGGCAGATCTGCCGGATACTGCCTTCTCTTGGCGCGCTCTCTTGCTGGTGAGCAGGCTGATGGGGGCCAAGCAAATCCTGAAACGCTGCCACATCCACCCATAGACAAGCCCCAGTCGAGAGAGAAACACTCTCTGCATCCGACTGCACCAGCCCAGGCAAAACGCGGCGGATTTGCCACAACGCCTGCGTGAGGGCGCGGCGGGCATGGGCTTCGGATGATTCGGGCCAAAAAGCGCCGGCCAGCACCGGGCGCGGGTGGGGGCGTTCGCGGAGCAATACCAGGTACGCCAGCAGCGAGCGCGCAGTCACCGAGGCCGGCAAAGGCAACGATCGCTCGCCTTGAAAAAGCGCCAACGAGCCAAACAAATAAAGGCGAAAAGATGCAAGTGCCATTGCCCCCGATTATAGATGAAATGGATGAAAAGGCAACAAGCAGATAGATTGGGTTGTTCCCTCTTTCTATAGGCACGTGCCGGCATAGAAAACATAATCTTTCATAAACGCCCGCGCAAATCAGCGCGCCGCCGCCAATCAACCAGGAAGCGCCCACTCTTGCGTCTATCACTCTGAGCGCCCCCCTCCGCTCCATGCTTGATATCCACCTTGCCGATTGTCAGGTCCACATCGCCAATGGCCAGGGAACACAGCTCGGATGCGCAAAGCCCGACGTGCACAACAGAATCCCCCTGAAGGAAGTTCAAATGCGCGATATGTTCGAGTGATCCACCCCAATCATCCTCTGGCAGGCCAACTCGTTCGAGTAGTGCGTCAAGGCGGACATGCCGCTCACGTCGAGGGGCAATGGATCATAGAGCTGGCGGGTCAGACCCGTGCTGGTATTCCTCTTTCGTGGGCAGTTCTTGTAGAAGAGGCCAACGAATCGGAACCAGGCACAACCGAAACCGAGCCTGAAGGTTTGTGGGCAGATGTGACGGCGCTACTAAACCTGGTTAGAATGGTGCGTGATCTAAACGCACATCAACTAGAGGAGGTAGCATCTGATGAATTGTGTCACACTCCCAGCCAACCAGTTGGTGAAAGCCGACCCGCAATCGGTTGTGCCCAACCCACTTCCCCGTCTGGAGCAATTGCCGCCGGAGCGCCAACGCGAACGGTGATGACTCTGGCGGCCATAGTCGTCAAGCACTTGCCGGCTCGCCCGGCGGGGCAGAAGGAAGTGTCCCATGAGTAAGCATCCCAAAATTCAGTCGCCCCATCTGGCGCTGCTGGCTTACGTCTACATTCGGCAATCCTCACCCCAACAAGTGGTGCAAAATCTGGAAAGTCAAGATGCAAATTTCGGCCATCATTTGAATACGATTTGGGGTATGTGGAATGTGGAAAACTGCTTGAGTGTGGTGACGAACACCACAGCCAGCGCAGCGACGCGCTTTTACTACGATGGCGATGGCAACCGTACCAAACGAGTGGTGAGCGACACTGCCAGTGATGCGACGATTGGGATCTCTGTCTTTGTTGGGAACCATCCGATTGCCAAGCGAAAAAAATCGGGTAAAATGCTGGTGAAATGAGCAATCAACACGAGCGCCAAACTGTACCTGTCATTTTCCTGAGTGTCCATCCTGGTATAGAGACTGCTTTCCTGGCGGCCAATGTCGCTGCCATCATTGGCGTCGTCGCACGCCGCAAGACTCTTTTGCTGGACCTCAGCGATAACAAGGCCAGGATCAATACCTGCTTGGGTATCTCTGCGGATCACAACTTGTTGAATCTCGTCGCCCCATTTTTGCGCGACGGGCGCATCTCTGTTGATGACTTGGCCAAGCAAGTGCAGCATTACGAGCCAGGGGGACTGTGGGCCGATGGCATATCGGCGTTAGATGCTCTGCCGGGGTTTGATCGCAGTCACCTATCGCCTGCGGAGATGGATCGCCTATCCACATACCGAGAAGTAGAGCTGGTCAATGCCGTGTATGAGAGCGCCAAACAGGCCGGCTATGAGTTTGTGCTGGCTGACGGCGGGGCCTGGCCAAAAGCGATCTCTGGGATGGGGGTGGGTTTGTCCTCAAAGCAGGGATGGGCTATTCTGGTAAGCACTGATCAAGAACAGGACATGTTGAGCACAGAGAGGCCGATCCAGTTTCTGCGCAATATCGGCTGGAACATTCTTGGGGTGTTCACTTGCACCAGGGAGTGGCAGTTCAAATTAGGGTATGGCGACGCGCCATTTTTGAAGGGATTGGCATACATAACCCTGCCTTTGGAAAAACGGGGCGCAGAGAGAGCGCCAATGGCGCTATTGGATCTCCAGGACGCCAAGCGCCCTCCTGGGAGATTCACCAAGGCTTTGATTGATATTGCCTTGCGATTAGAGCCGGGACTGCGGAAAACGTTGTTGGACAGCCAAGGCCGCCCACTCTAGCGAGTCATTGGTTAAAAGACGCTACCCATTCTGGCCGTTCCACGTCCGTTGCCAAGCAAAGCAAAATAGTGCCGGTTGGTCGCTCTAACAATGCTATCTTGCGCAAAAATGCTGGGGAGAGTGCGCGGCCCGCACTGCCCGGAGATTTCTTTGACATTGTGCAGCGCGGCTAGAAACCCCAATATCTCTCTGTTCAAAAACCGGTAGCGATTTGATTCAGCCTTGATGACAAGTGGCAATGCCACAGCCTCTGCCAACGGGGCATTTTCCCAATCCCCCAAATAGACCAAGGCCTGCTCTCTCGTAAAGTCAAGCGATAAATCACCCGCGTCCGAGGCGCGCAAGTACCTGCCATACACTAACGCCGCGATCCTGAGCAGCGCTTCCAAAGCCGGGTAGTGAACTGTCAGGTTCTGACGCCACTGTGGCACAGGCATTCCATCCCGACCGAGCAACTCGGCAATGTAGTGTGCCACAATGGAGGCGCAATCGCTTTGGTGAGCAAGCACCTGCTCGCAAATGATCGTCAGTCCGAAAGGCCATTGAGCTACGTTTGGCAATTCTCGCAGAGCGATGTGCCGGGCGAGAACCTGGTCGAAATCTCTATCGCACTTGCTTGCGAACCTGGGTATAAACTCCTCGATTTGAGACTTGCCCAGCGGTGTCAGTGCGACCCGCATGGCATCCTTGCCACAGATGCTTTGCAGGTCGTCGTCAGAAATCCCAGGCGGCGTGGTAAAGACTGCCCCTGAGAAAAGCTGAAACCATTGGCCTATGCGGACCTGATCTTCAGCAGAAAGCCGCGCCAGGTTGTCAACCAGGCAAACAACCTTGGCTTCACGGAGCACATTTTCAAATTCCTGCCTTTGCGCAAGAGCGTTGTGACCTGACCCGTAGACTTGCTGCGCCAGGAATTGGTAAGGAGATTCGCCAACCTTGGCTCGTGGAAGATACGCGCGGGCGTCGAGCCGGAGGACAACCGGCTCGGCTGCTTTTTTTGCGCCGCGGCAGTACTGCTCAGATAGCCACAAAAACGCGGTGGTTGTCCCGCTGCACCGGTAATCCATCACCGCCGTCCACAATCCGGGCTGGCAAAGACTGGTTAACTCTACAGGTGGGGCAAGCTCTTCGCTAGCGGTCAAAGTTGAGTAGCAACCCTGGCGTGGCAAGAACCATTCTCCAAAAGAATCGGCCAAGCCTTGCTGGGCAAGCTGGGCTTTGATTTGCTGCAATTCGTAGGAACCGTAATCGGCTACACACTTTGCCAGCCACCTCGCCCAGCCCTTCACACCCCCACGCGCCGTAGCCCGTGACCGCGGTTTCCGAGTGGCATCGTCAACACGCTCTGGCAACAATTCCTCGATCTTACGATCCAGGCGAATGGCTACCTGTTCGATACGCCCAAAAAGGTAGAGACGAGCTCTGTCACGATAGTTGCCAGCCGAGCGATCCACGCTTTCTCCCTTTTCCTTGGCCGTCCTCCGCTTGCCTGGGTCTCTTGAGATTGCCTTTTTCTTGGGCGACTTGAGGTCGCTGAAATATGCAGCAATCTGTTGGTATTTCGCAGGCTCCCAGCTGGGTTTGCTTTCGATTTCAGGAGACGCCATCGCCGCTTCAATAATTCCGCGCAAATTGGCAAGCACAGTGCCCAGCTCAACTGCCTCACGCAAAGTGAGAAAGGGCATCCCTTCAAGCGCGGGCTTGATCTCTGTGAACCACTCTATAAAAAGTCCGGCCGTCAAACGCAGATCAGGCTTGGGCTGCGACAACTGCCCACGGATACCATCCACAAGGCACAACGCCAAAGCTTCCAAGAGCGCCACGCCGCCATAATCTGGTCTTACTTTAGCGTGAGGGCGACCTTCTACTCGCTCAAATGGCGGCAGGGTGTGGACGGCGATATCCGCCTTCAGCGCCGCGATGACGTGTTTCTCTGCAAGCGGCAAAGAATCATAGATGGATGGATCGCTAAAGCCTTGAAGCAGTTCCCCCATCGCCCGCTTCCCGTGGGCTTCCCTCGTCAACTGGTCAGAGCTTTTCTTGCCAGGCATACAATACACTCCTTTGTTCAGGCAGTAGCGTGCCCCACTATGCCCACATCGATTATAGGCCAGCCAGGAAATTCGGTCAACTAATTGGGCAAATTCGCAGTACAATCACGACAGTATGGGCAATGTTCAGGCCATCAGTGGTACGTTGGATAACCAGACCCAGGCACGGCGGCTTGTCTTGTTATGGGCAAACCGCTATAATGCAGATGGAACGCAGCCACAAAGCACGCTTTGCGTCTGTGTCCAAAAGATAACCAACGAGGTAAGTTATGCCGTCTCCGAACCGGGTCAGCCGCCAGGCCGAAGAACACCACAAGCGAGTGCCGTTTCACCTACTATACTGCGACGGCAGGCTCTCCATTGGGGACTGGGAATCAATCAGGGCAAGTTTGAAAAGATGAATTGAGGAATCTGATTACATCATTTGATTACATTCGACCGTCGGGAGGTTCCGTTGACTCAACAACCTTACATTGCCATTGAAGGCGTTATTGGCGTCGGGAAAACTACGTTGGTGCGCTTGCTAGCTTCTGATCTAAAAGCAACACCGGTGCTTGAAATCTTTCAGGAGAATCCTTTTCTTTCCAGTTTCTATTCGGACCGCGCGCGCTATGCCTTTCAGACCCAGATTTTCTTTTTGCTCAGCCGCTATCGCCAGCAGCTTCAAACCATACCAGAGGCTTTGGCGCGTGGCGCGGTGTTCAGCGACTATACCTTTGCCAAGGATAGCTTGTTCGCGCATCTGAATCTAGTTGGTGATGAGCTGTCTGTATACGAAAAACTCCATAAGGCGCTGGCCGAGAAAATCCCCAAGCCGCACTTGCTGGTGTATTTACGAGCCAGATTGGATGTGCTGATGGCCCGGATTGCCGCGCGCGACCGGCCCTACGAACGCGAGATGGACAGTGCGTATATTGAAAGCCTCCGCTTGGCCTACGAGGGTTTTGTTGCAGCTTATTCCGAAGCGCCGGTGTTGGTAATTGACACTAATAATTTGGATTTTGTTCGAGACCCGTCTGACCTGGCAAGCATTCGCACACGCATATTGGCAACACTGGGTGAAGGTTCGTACCAGCAAATAATCCCCCAGTTTGCGCCAACTTTGGACGAAAAGGAGCGCGCCGCGCTTGCTCAAAGCAGCCGACGGTTGGGTGACTTGCAGCAATGGCAGAACGCTGCCGACAAGGCGCGCGGCAGGCAGGCTGATTTGATGCAAGGGTTTCTTGGACTGGCGCAAGCTTTGGGCGAGTTGGGGGCGACCCTGTCCGAGAGCCACACGCTGCGCCCAGAATTGCAATCTGACCTGGCCAGGTGTCTGGAACAATTGATGCTCGTGGCAAACGCGGCAGAGATAGATTTAGAAGAAGCCTACCTTGCTCAAAAGCTGGGCAAGTAAAAGGCGAGCCGTCTTCTGACGCAAGCTATTGCTTGTTCTAGATGCCTGGCTTGTGTTTGCGGGGGCCAACCACCAAACGAGCCATGAAGGTAAAACCGTTTTGCGGATTGCGTCTACTCCAATCTGTCGGACTTTTACGCTGACCGTCTGCGATATGCCTTTCAGACCCAGATTTTCTTTTTGCTCAGCCGCTATCGCCAGCAGCACCAGGCCATCCCCCTGGCCCTGTCACGCAGCGCGCTGTTTAGCGATTATACCTTTGCCAAAGACAGCCTGTTTGCCCATCTCAACTTGAGCGGCGACGAGCTGACCGTGTACGAAAAGCTGCACACCGCCCTGGCCGAAAAAATCCCCACCCCTGACCTGGTGGTCTACCTGCGCGCCGACCTGGATACGCTGATGGCGCGCATTGCCCAGCGCGACCGCCCCTACGAACGCGGCATGGATCAAAGCTATATTGACAGCTTGCGCCTGGCTTATGATGGATTCTTTGCGGCCTTTACGGCTGCGCCGGTGCTGACGCTCGATTTCAATCATCTGGATATTGTGCGCGATCCGGGCGCATTTGCTATCGTGCGCGATCGCATCATCACCACTATAGCCAGCCTGGCAAACATTTCTCCACTGGCTGCCGTACAGCAACCGCCACTGCCGCAATTTCCCCTCACTCTCAGCGACGCCGAGCGGCTTGCCTTGGGCGGCAAGCAGGAGGCAGCGACAAGCCTGACAAGCGCCAGTGTCAACCATGCCTTCTTGGCGCTGGTGGCGCGCATGGGTGGGCTAAGCCAGGCCCTAACAGCCCGCGCTTTGCAAGACGAGTTGCGCCGCGAACTGGCCGGCTGCATGGATGACTTGCGCCAACTGGCCGCCAGCGCAGGGATAACGTTGGACGCGGAACGTTAGACCAGCGTCACTTGGCAAAATCCACCGCGCGCGTCTCGCGGATCACCGTCACGCGAATCTGGCCGGGGTATTGCATTGTTTCCTGGATCTTGGCGGCAATGTCTTTCGACAATCGTATGGCGGCCAGGTCGTCAATTTCTTCGGGTCTGACGGCAATGCGAACCTCGCGCCCGGCCTGGATGGCATACGACTGAGCCACTCCCTGAAAGCTATTGGCAATGTCTTCCAGTTCCTTGACGCGCTTGAGATAAGTTTCCAGGCTTTCGCGCCGCGCCCCAGGCCGCGCCCCGCTGATGGCATCGGCTGATTCGACGATGATGGCTTCCAGGCTTTGCTGCTCTTCTTCGTGGTGATGGCTGCTGATAACGTTGACCACCCGCGGCGACACACCGTAACGCTTGGCAAAGTCGGCTCCCAATTGGGCGTGGGTGCCTTCGTATTCGTGGTCAATCGCCTTGCCCAGGTCGTGCAGCAGGCCGCCCATCTTGGCCACCTTGACATCTGCCCCCAGTTCGGCTGCCAAGACGCCCGCCAGGCGCGCCACCTCGATGGCGTGCGAATGCTGGTTTTGCCCATAGCTGGTGCGGAACTTTAAGCGCCCTAACAGTTTGAGTATTTCGGGGTGCAAGCCAGGCACGCCGGCTTCCACACAAGCGCGCTCGCCTTCTTCCTTGATGACCTGTTCCACTTGGGCTCTTGCGTCGTCTACCAGCTTTTCGATGCGAGCCGGATGGATGCGGCCATCTTGAATCAGCTTTTCCAATGCCACCCGCGCAATCTCGCGCCGCACCGGGTCAAAGCTGGAAACCGTGATGGCCTCGGGCGTGTCGTCCACTACAATGTCAACGCCAGTCGCTTTTTCGATGGCACGGATGTTGCGCCCGGCCCGGCCGATGATGCGCCCTTTCATTTCGTCTGAAGGCAGGGGCACCGTCGACACAGTGATCTCGCTGACCTGATCCGAGGCCACCCGCTGCACTGCCAGTGTGACCAGTTCTCTGGCGCGCTTTTCGGCTTCCTCGCGCGCTTCGGCTTCAACCTGGCGGATCATTGCCGCCATTTCTTCGCGCGATTCCGCCTCCACCGCTTCCAGCAAAAGCTTTTGGGCCTCTTCGCGGGTCATCGCGGCTACCCGCTGCAGTTCTTCTACCCGCTCTTTTTGCAGCTTGTCCAAATCGTTGGTCTGCCTGTCGAGCTGGCTCTGGCGTTGGTTCAGCTTGCGTTCGCGGCCTTCCAGGCGCTCTAGCTTTTGTTCGTATTCCTCACGCCGCCGCGCCAGGCGTTCTTCGGCCTTTTGTTGTTCCACTCGCCTGCGCTTTTGCTCTGCTTCGGCTTCGTCCTTGATTTTTAGCCCCTCGTCGCGGGCCGCCAACAAGGTTTCTTTGGCCTTGTTTTGCGCTTCTTCCAACAATCGCTCACGTTCCAGGTCGGCCAGGGCGGTTTCTTGCTTGGCGATGTATTGCTTGTAAAAGTAGCCAATCAAGCCGCCAATCGAGCCGCCAATGGCCAGGGTTACGATGATAATGATAACTGTTGTCCAGGGTCCCATATCCTACTCACCATATAACCTTTCATGTCTCATCAAAAGAATCACTCTGGTCTGGCTCTAGTTCTTGCCAAATACGTTCTGTCACCTCGCGCACGACCTCATACGAAAAACCACGCCGGACCAGTAAACTATGCAATTTTTTACGAAAGCTGAACGCGTCCAAGCCGCGCCACTTGCGAGCGCTGGACAGGGCTGCCTGGTAAGCGGCCTGGCTTTCGTCGTGTTGCTCGTCTAAAAGCTCGTCAATGACCTCGCCCGCTACGCCCTTTTGACGCAGTTCCTGGCGCAGCGCGCGCGCGCTGCGTGGGCGAAACGCGGCCCGGTTTTCTAGCCAAAAGCGCCCAAAGGCGCGGTCATCTAACAAGCCGGCCCCTGTCAGCCGGGCTAACACCGGCTCGACCGTCTCTGGCGGGTAGCCTTTACTTTCCAAATAGCGCCGCACTTCTGCCTCACTGCGCGGGCGATATTCCAGAAACCCAAGCGCCTGTTGGCGGGCAACCTCCAACTCGTCGCGATTTTGGAGCGCTGCAATATCGTCATCTGATAGCGCCTGCCCGCGCCGCAGTTTGATGGCCTCGATGGCTGCTAACCCAAAGGCAAACTGGCCATCCAGGTAGACGTTGACGCGGTCTTTATTTTTCTTTTGCGCTACCAGCGCAGTGATTGTCCCACCCATAACCACTCATAAGCGCTATTACAATCATCGTTAACAAAAATAGCCGTGGCAAGCCCTGCCACGGCTATGGCAAAATAATCCCCTAATCCTAATCTGTTGATCGTTCCACGCGCAAAAAGCGCGCGGGCACCCCAAGCTGAATGAGCCTGAGACTAGCTTTTACAAAGGCAGCAAATGATCCAGATGGGTGAAACTCTTTCTGATTGCAGCATTGATTTGGTAAACAGTCATCCAGATTCTCGCCTCTTAAATTCAAAGGCATGGATTGCATCACCAAGGTTTCGGTGGCGCGCATCCAACCAACAAGCCGGTTCGCAAAAAGAGATACACAACTCTATCAACTGCAAAGCCTATACATCAAATGCCACCTTGGCCCTGGCGACCCACAGGGGGTGTCTGCAAATATCAAACGCCCCCAAGCATTTTCTTGGGTCTGCCGGTGTGGCTTGCTTCTGATCAACTGTCAGGGTTATCTTGCTCGCTGTGGCACGCAAGGGCTTGAAATCACGCGACGAGCTAATTATGCCTTACCTAATTATTCCTTGTCGTCAAGCTCCTCTGCTTCGCCTTCTTCCTCTTCTTCTTCCTCAGCAACTTCTTTGATCTGGGGCAGCCCGGCTGCCTGGGCGCGAATAGTTTCTTCAATTTGCTGTAGCATCTCTGGATTGGCCTTGAGATAGTCCTTGGCGTTTTCGCGGCCTTGCCCCAGGCGCACATCGTTGTAAGAGAAAAACGCCCCGCGTTTGGTGACCAACTCCATCGTGGTGGCCAGGTCGAGCACGTCGCCGGCTTTGCTGATGCCCTCGTTGTACATAATGTCGAACTCGGCCTCGCGGAAGGGGGGGGCCACCTTGTTCTTGGTCACGCGCACGCGGGTGCGGCTGCCCACCGCCTCGCCGCCCGTCTTGATGCTCTGGATGCGCCGAACGTCTAGCCTCACCGAAGCATAAAACTTGAGCGCGTTGCCGCCGGTGGTCGTTTCTGGGTTGCCGAACATGACGCCGATCTTCATGCGCAACTGGTTGGTAAAGATCATGGCTGTGTTCGATTGCTTGATGGCCCCCGATAGCTTGCGCAGGGCCTGGCTCATCAAGCGCGCTTGCAGGCCCATGTGGGCATCGCCCATCTCGCCTTCAATCTCGGCGCGTGGGACGAGCGCCGCCACGCTATCAACGACCAGCACATCCATAGCGCCAGAACGAATGAGCGCTTCGGCAATCTCTAGCGCCTGCTCGCCGGTGTCGGGTTGGGCAATATACAGGTCTTGCACATTGACGCCGCAATTGGAGGCATAGGTGGAATCGAGGGCGTGTTCCATATCAATATAGCCGCAAATACCGCCCCGCTTTTGCGCTTCGGCCACAATATGTTGGCACAATGTGGTCTTGCCAGAGGCTTCTGGCCCATAGATTTCAGTAATGCGCCCGCGCGGCACACCGCCCACTCCCAGCGCCAGGTCTAGCGACAGCGCGCCGGTGGGAACAGATTCTACGTGCAAGTGGGTGGCTTCACCCAGGCGCATCACTGCGCCATCGCCAAATCGTTTGGACAGATTGGCCAGAGTCACTTCCAGGGCTTTGGTCTTGCCATCGCCCGAGGTGCTTTCACTCCGTTTACTCATCTAATTGCTCCATTTATGTTAATAAACAAAAAGGACAAGAGCCAAAAGTAATTTGCTTTGGCCTACCCAGGCTTTGTTGCAAGATCGTTTTTGTCCCAATTTTTCACTTGATGTTGCTAGTGTACCACAAAACGCCGATACTACAAAATTATGTTTTATTACACTTTGCCTGTCAGCAGGGCCATTTTGACCTCGCTGATGGCCTTGGTGATATTGATATCGCGTGGACAACATTCCACGCAGTTAAAGGCGGTGCGGCAGCGCCACACTCCCATGGCGTCATTGAGCACTGCCAGGCGCTGGGCCGCGCCGTGGTCGCGGCTGTCAAATATAAAGCGGTGCGCCTGCACGATTGCCGCCGGGCCAATATATTCGCCATTAGCCCAAAACGATGGGCAACTGGTGGTGCAACTGGCGCACAAGATGCACTTGGTGGTGTCGTCAAATTTTTCGCGTTCGGTCTGGCTTTGCAGGCGTTCGCGCACGGGGGGCGGCTCGTCATTGATCAAATAAGGCAAAATGCGGCGGTACTTGGCAAAAAATTCTCCCATATCCACAATCAGGTCTTTGATGACCGGCACGCCCAACAGCGGCTCCACCAGAATAGTGCTGCCTGTGCTCTTGATCAATACTTTGCAGGCCAGGCCGTTGCGGCCATTGATGCGCATGGCATCGCTGCCGCAAATGCCGTGCGCGCACGAGCGGCGATAGGCCAATGAACCATCGTGCTGCCATTTGACGGTGTTCAGCGCATCGAGCACGCGGTCGGTCGGCTCGGCCTCCACATCATATTCACCCCACCAGGGCTTGGAATCTTTATCAGGATTGAAGCGTTGAATTTTCAGATGGACTTGCATTAGTATTTCCGCTCCTTGGGTTGCCACTGGGTGATGACGACGGGTTTGTACCGTAACTCTATTTCATCCGGACGCTGGTAAGCCAGGGTGTGCTTGAGCCAGTTGGCGTCGTCGCGCTTGGGAAAATCCTCGCGGCTGTGCGCGCCGCGGCTTTCTGTGCGGGCCTGCGCGCTGACGGCAGTGACCTCGGCCAGATCGAGCAGGCAGCCCAGTTCCCATGCTTCGTACAGGTCGGTGTTGAATTGCATGCTCTTGTCGTCAATTTGCACGCGCTTGAATTCTTCCCTCAGGCCGCGGATCGCCTCGATGGCCTGCTGCAAGCCGCTGGCTTGGCGGAACACGCCCACGTAATCGGTCATGGCTTGCTGCATGCGGCTGCGCAGGTCGGCCACCTTTACCTGGCCAGAGCTGGCGCGAATGTGCTCCAATTGCTGGCGGGCATAGCCGGCCGGGTCGCGCGGCAGGGGCAGCAGGTGAGCTTGCTGGCAGTAATTGGCCATGGCCAGGCCAGCGCGCTTGCCAAAAACCACCAGGTCAACCAGCGAGTTGGTGCCCAACCGGTTTGCGCCGTGTACGCTGACGCAGGCCACCTCGCCCGCCGCATACAAGCCAGGCAGCGCGGTCCTTTTGTCGTCAATAATCACGTGCCCATCCACATCGGTGGGGATGCCCCCCATTGCATAGTGGGCGGTGGGCTGGATGGGCATGGGGTCTTGAGTGGGGTCTAGTCCCAAGTAAACGCGCACAAAATCGGCAATGTCGGGCAGCTTGGTTTCTACATCGTGGGCCGTAATGCGGCGCGGCTTGCCGTCGGGCGTCTTGGCGCCATCCTTTTCAAAGTAATAGTTCACTGTCTTGGGGGTCACGTCGAGGTAGACATAGTCTTTGCCCTCGACCCCGCGCCCTTGGCGCACTTCTAAAAAGATGGCGCGGCTGATAACATCGCGCGAGGCCAGGTCTTTCATCGTTGGGGCGTAATGCTCCATAAAACGTTCGCCCTTGCCATTGACGAGCACCCCGCCCTCGCCGCGCACGCCCTCGGTGATGAGAATGCCCATCTTGTAGACGCCGGTGGGGTGGAACTGGAAGAATTCCATGTCTTCCAGCGGGATGCCGCGCCGGTACACCGCGCTCATCGCGTCGCCTGTCAGGCTGTGGGCGTTGGACGTAATCTTCCACATTTTTCCGCAGCCACCGGTGGCCAGCAAGATGGCCTTGCAATGAAAGACATGCAGTTCGCCGGTGGCTAAACTAACAGCTACCACCCCGCGGGCCACCCCATCTTGCACCAGCACATCAATCATCTGAAATTCATCAAAAAAGTTGACATTGTGCCTGATGCATTGCTGGTAAAGCGTTTGCAAGATCATGTGCCCAGTGCGATCGGCTGCAAAGCACGCGCGGCGCACTGGCCCTTGGCCAAAATTGCTGCTATGCCCGCCAAAACGCCGCTGATCAATCTTGCCATCTGGCGTGCGATTAAAGGGCAGGCCCATGTGCTCCAGCTCGATCACGGCATCAATGGCATCGCGGCACATAATCTCTATGGCATCCTGGTCGCCCAGATAATCTGATCCCTTGACGGTGTCAAAGGCGTGCCATTCCCAGTGATCTTTTTCCTGGTTGCCCAGCGCCGCGCCAATGCCGCCCTGGGCTGTTCCGGTGTGACTGCGCGTGGGATACAGCTTGGAAATCACAGCGGTCCTGACCCGCCCGCTGGTGGTGCAATAAAGCGCGGCCATCAGCCCGGCTCCGCCTCCGCCAACAATCACTACATCATATTCGTGAACGTGATCAGTCATGGGGTGCTTGTTCTCCAGGGTGTGCCGACGAGGGCCATGGCGCCGATGAGTAAAACCAACCCGCCGCCGATAATCAGAACCCACTTGATGACGAGCACAACCGTCTTGTTGTGGATATAATCTTGGGCCACCTGCCACAGGCCGCGCAAGCCGTGCGTGTAACCGATGGCCAGCATCAGCGCGTCGTAGATGCGCCAGCCGGCCAAGGCCCAGCGCTGTTCAATAACCCATTCAGCCGACAGGTTGTGAACATCGTTGATGATGTGCTGGATGGCAAAATGCCCCAGCACCAGCAAGATCAATGCCATGCCGCTCAGGCGCATGTAGGCCCACCACAGCGCCTCAGCCCGATTAACCATAAAAGGAACCCGCCGAACCGCCTCCCCCTCTTTTTGCAACGCTGTGCTAGCCATCATGCGCCTCCCATGTGCTGTAGGATGCGCCACAGCATAATTCCACCGCTAGGTATAAAAACTAGAAAAAACAAAACATAAACGGCATAGCTCATTCGGCGTTGATGTACCGTCAGTTGCGGCCAGAAATCCACCCCAATCACGCGCAAGCCGTTGAGCGCATGGTAAATGACGCAAGCCAGCAAGCCAATTTCGCCCATGCCAAACAGCGGTGTTTTGTATAGCCCAACGAACCACTCGTACACCGGGCGTGAAAAATAAATGGACGCTGTGTCCAAAATGTGGATAGTAAGAAACAAGGCCACCCCCAGCCCGGAAACGCGGTGAAATATCCACGCCCACTGGCCGGTGCGGCCTTTGTACTTGATGCTCTGCTCGAGCGTTAGCCTGAGATTGTTCATGGTACTCCTTGTTGATTGTATCTCACATTTCGTCATAGCGCAAAGTACGGCAATGCAGTGGTCAGGGCAGTTCAAATTGCACGGCCACCATCACGTGATTCATCGCTGGCCCGGCAGGGGTCCATCCTCGCAGGGGGGTCAGACCGCGCGTCCAAATGTAATCTATGTGAGGTTCTGTTTGTTCAGCTTTAGGGTCTGGGGTGGCCTGGCCTATTCCCAGCGCCACATAATCAAAACCATTATCGGCCACCACCGAATAGACCAACGTGCCCGGTTCGGCGAAAAACGAGCCGCCCAAGACGGCCGGCCAGTTAGTGCCTATAAAGTCAACTAGCTGGCCAACTTGCTTGTCCGTGTTTTCACCGCGAACACCCAGCCAGGTGCTATACACGTACACATTGCGCCCGCCTGGCTGCAGGTGAACTTGGACGACGCCGGTTTGCTCTTTTTCGCTGTCCAAGAGGTGTGGTGTGGAGCTGACCTCAGGCAGGCGGTGCAGAATGGCAATGCCGGTGAGGTGCTCGATGGTGGGCATGTAGACGGCGTCCATGCGCAGGCGGCGAGCCAGGTATAGCACCTCATCGGCGCTATAGCTCCTCAGCCGGCCGGTGTCTATTTCTTGCAGCAAGACAATATCGGCATTGGTTTGCTCAATGGCGGCGGCAAGCTCATCCAGGCGATAGTGCCAGCGATTATCAAAACCGTAGCGGATGGTATGCGTCACCACAGTAAAAGGCCCTGGGCTGTTGTTGCGATGCACCGGCAGCGGCAAGCTGGCGGCTATCACAGCCAGTGTGACTAGCCCCACACCAATCAGTCCGCCTGTGGAGCGGTAGTATTCGGCGGAGATGTGGGTTGGCGGCTCGCTGCCCTTGCAGGTTACGGCCGCCTGGCTTGCAAGCAGGCCGGCCAGCAAATAGAGCGGCAACCCCATATTCTTCATGGCGGGTAGGGTGTAGGCATAGTTATACGCCAGTAGAAAAGCAATCGCCAGCACCCCTGCCAGGCCAAGCCCCCAGGTCAACCCAATGCCGGTCCGATCGGATTGGCGGGCGTGGGCCGGCTCGGCCACTTGGAATATTGCCGTCAAAATTGCTACGTGGGCAACCAGCAGGCCCAAGGCTGAGAGAACCCCCATCTGCAAATGACCCACGGCCAACCCGGCCAGGGTTGCCGCAATCAACGCTGCCCCAATCCATCGCCGCCTGGCCAAGATTCGCCCGGCGCGGCGGCGCACATGGAGAAACAATGGCAGGCATGTGGCGGCAATAAAAACAGGGGCTATGATGGCATAGTCCCAGTTGCTCCAACGCGCCACAGCGTTTGGCAGCGCCAGCAATGAAGTTTCGATGAATATGGCCGCGCCCAGCGCCAGCCCCCCCACCAGGCTCAAGCGGCCCGACTCTACATGAACTGTCAGCTCGTTGGGGTGAGCCGCAAACAAGACGCCCGAAATGATCACCAGCATCAGCGCCAGCAAGCTAAAGGGCAGCAGCAGCCAGGGGTACAAGCCAGGGTCATAGGTTTGGCCCAGGGCGCGCAATAATTGGTCTGCCACCAGCGCGGCGGTCAGGCCAATCACCAGTGTGCGGGGACGAATGCGTATCAACGTGGCCATGTAGATGCCGCCAGCCGCCAGCACAGCCAACCCACCCCAATAGCGCGCCATGAGCGAATCGGCATTGAGCACCGGGCGAGCAATGGCCACCGCCAACGCCGCCAGCGCCAGAGTCAGCCGGGGAAATCGGCGCGGGGCCAGCATCGGCGCTGCCGCGGTGAGCATTGCCAATATGACCGAAATAAAGGCCCACATAGTAGCCCACATACTCGCTTGTTCCTCAAAGCCATTGTCGTACAAGATTCCAAATACTGATGGGATCAATGCGCGCCAGGCATGGAGCAAGAACAGCAGCACCAACGAGGCTTCCAACATACGCAAGCGGCGAGGGTTGAACATTGACATCTCCTAGGCAGATAGCTCTGATTGATTCATCCAACCATTATCCAACCTTTATTGTACACGCGAGTGGTGTTAACGCAAATGGTTTTTCACTGCCCTTCGGGCATGTAAAGGAATACGTGGGGAATTTTTGTATGTGGTTCTGGCTAGAGTATCCCTTTAGCCATACAAACATCAATAAAGCAAAACTCCCGGCGTCCTACAATCCCGGGAGTTTTTTAAATGATCACAAATTCAACTGCTTGCGCCGCCAGCGGTGCAGCGCGCGGCGCGTGCTGGCAAAGGCCAAGTGGTCGGGCAATTCATGCGGCCCAAAGAAAGCGACTTGGGCGGCATCATCACCCATGCTTAGCTGCCCGCCCTCAACAATTGCGTGATACAGTATAGTTATCGTGCTTCCTCGCAGCTCGGAGCGAATCTGGTACACGCCCTCAAGCCCGGTCACGCGAACGACCAGGCCGGTTTCTTCACGCACTTCGCGGATGGCGGCCGCCACCGGGCCTTCGTCATATTCCACGTATCCCGCCGGCAGGCACCACAAGCCGCGCTTGGGGTCTATGCCACGGCGAACGAGCAAAATTTGCTTGTCTTGCTCTACCAACGCGCCTGCCGCCAGTTTGGGATCGCGAAAGAACACAAATCCGCACGCCGGGCACGCGCGGCGGACCCGCTCAAAGACAAAGCGGTCTTGCATCGGTGTGCCGCAGCATGGGCAAAAATTCAACTCTAGCGATTTTATGGCAAGCTCCATTCACTGCCCTTCGGGCATGTAAAGGAACGCTTGGGGGAAAATTTATAGATGTTTCTTGACCAGAGCAATCCTTTAGCTACACGAACGTCAATAGACGCAAAACAGGGATCGGGGAACCGATCCCTGTTGATGATGCCGGCAGTCAAGCCGCGAATTTTCCTATCGCCACCGCACGCGCCCGCTGGTGAACAGGGTAGACACTCCCAACAAAATCGTCAACCCTGCCAAGCCAAACTCTAGCGCTCGCAGGAAAATATTGGGAACACCCTCGGTTGTGGCCTGGGACAGATCAGTTTCGCGCTGAGCAATTACGGAGGCGGTAGGCGCAACGTGCACAAACTTGCCTGGCTGTGTCGGCGTTGCCCAAACGGCAGCCACGGCAGTAGGCTCTATTTGAACCTCCACTGTGGGCATAGTGCTCGTGTCGGCCAATGGCGCGGGTAAGGGTTGCATGGCAGCAGTGGGCAAAGCTTTAGCGGCTTCTTGGGTTGAACCGGGTTGTAGCAAGGTCGTCGGCGGGGTGAGCGTGTTTGTGCCTGGCGCGCTGGCTACCACTGGATGAGCCGACATGACCACCGTGGTTGTAACGGCAGCCTCCCCAGCTTTGGCGGCGGTGTCCCCATCGTCGGGGGTGGGCATGGCCATATCTGCGGCGAGGGGTGTTGCCAGATTGGGGCCTGAAGCGCCTGCTCCACCACCCATTGCGGCTTCTGCCGGGGTGGTGGCGGCCACGGCATAACCTGGCTCAGGTGGCATAACGTTTTCGATTGTTGTGGTTTGGGGAGTACCATCGTATGTAAGGCGCATGCCCTCGGCTTCGTCTGTAGGCTGATCCATGGCCACCCAGACAGGTTGGGCCTGGGGTGCGGCAACTGGCGCGGGCCGGCTGGCCAATCCGCCTAGATCGCCAACGATGACCAGAATGAGCAGCATTGCTGCCACGGCCGTCGCAGCGCGAAAGATGGGAAAGGCCCAGCTTGGGCGCGGGTGGCGCGCCATTGAGCGGGGCAAGGTGAATGAGCGAGGCAGGCGCATTGCAGGTAACGCCTGCACAGCCTGTACCGTTGCGCTCAGTGTAGCAAGATTGGCCCGGCACGCTACGCAGCTCTGCAAATGCTTTTCCACCTGGGCACGCTCAGGGGCATTCACGTGACCATCTATATACGCCGATAGGAGCATCGTCACTTGCTCGTGTTCAGTCGCTTTTTGCCCAAATAATCCCTTCATCCCTTTATCCTCACCCCAAACATGATACATAAAATCTCTAGTGCCTGTCCATCGCTTAATTTACTTTGTGAATCGGCGCTGTTGGTAATTCGTCATTTAGACGGTATTCTCGCGGCAAAAGTTCCCCCTGGGCCAGCAAATAATCTCGCAACTTGGCCCGGGCGCGGCTCAGGCGCGATTTGACCGTGCCCAGGTTGGTTAAAGTAATTGAGGCAATTTCGTCATAGCTCATCCCCTGCACATCAGAGAGCACCAAGATAACGCGCTGATCTTCTGGCAGCTCGGTCAGGCCGCGTTGAATGGCATGGCTAAGCTCTTGACGCGCGGCGTAGCTTTCAGGCCCTTCCAGGTGAGAGGCGGGCAGTTCGGCGTCAGGTGTGGGGTCTTCAAGATACAGCGCCTCTAGCGAGCTGACCGGGCGGCGTTTTCGGCGGCGCATCTCGTCATAGCAGGCATTGGTGACGATGCGCAGCAGCCAAGAGCGAAACGACCCGCCCCGGTAGCCCCGCAGGGCCCGGTAGGCCGAAATAAAAGCCTCCTGGGCTGCGTCGGCAGCTGAATCTGGATCACCCATGATGCGGTAGGCAAAATTGTACACCTGAGACTGAAAAGTCAGCACCAGCGTGTTAAAAGAATCTATGTCGCCTTCGACGGCAGCTTTGATGAGCGCTTGTTCATCCATATAAATTTAGCCTGATTGTAACAGATGCGGCGTAACTTGCAACCTGGCATTTTGAATTCCAGATGCAAAATGCCAAATGGCGAGCGATTTGTCAAGTATGGTACAATACACGATTGATGCCTGGTTGATAATTGCAAAGCGGTGATGTGTTGGATAGATGAGGCAGTGATGGAAAAAACTCGGATGACTGAGGCTCCTTTGAAGCGGCGGCCTGATTGGATCAAGGTGCAAGCCCCCAGCGGCGAAACTTTTGCCTGGCTCAAAGAGTTGATGCGCAGCAAGGCATTGCACACGGTTTGTGAAGAAGCCCATTGCCCCAATATCGGCGAGTGCTGGGGGCGCGGCACGGCCACCTTTTTGATTTTGGGCGATGTGTGCACGCGCAGTTGCCGTTTTTGCAATGTCAAAACCGGCCGGCCCCAATCGCTGGATTGGGATGAACCGGCGCGGGTGGCGGCCGCCGTGAAAGCGATGAAGCTGCGCCACGTTGTCCTCACCTCGGTCAATCGCGACGAGCGCCCGGACGGCGGCGCGCCGATTTTTGCTGAAACGATTCGCCAGATACGCCAGGCTCAGCCTGGGTGCACGATTGAGACCCTAATCCCAGACTTTAAGGGCAGCCTGGATGCTTTGAGAGTCGTGATGGACGCGCGTCCCGACATCCTCAACCACAATGTAGAAACTGTGCCGCGTCTGTTCAAAGCCGTCCAGCCGCAAGATCGTTACGAGTGGGCTTTGGCCACATTGCGCAACGCCAGGCAGCTTGCGCCGGAGGGCATTACCAAATCTGGCATTATGGTTGGGCTGGGCGAGACCTTTGATGAAGTGGTAGAGACCATGCGCGACCTGCGCAATGTGCAAGTGGATATTCTGACTATCGGCCAATACTTGCAGCCGACCAAAGAGCACTGGCCGATTGACCGCTACTATACACCGGAAGAGTTTGCCCAGTTCAAGCGCATCGGCTTGGAGTTGGGCTTTCGCTGGGTCGAATCGGCCCCGCTGGTGCGATCGAGTTTCAACGCAGATGTGCAGGCAGAGCAGTTGAGCCGGAAATGAATCCATGAATCTCTATCAACTTACCCAAGAGATGAATCGCTTTGTGGAGGCCAAGGGCTGGTATGCGCCCAACTCGCGCGCGCCGCAGACCTCGCGCAATATTGCCGCCTCGCTGGCGATTGAAGCCGCCGAGGTGCTGGAGCACTTTCAGTGGCGTGAAGAAACGCAAGACCTTCAGGCGTTGGCCGGCGAACTGGCCGACGTGGCGTTGTACCTGCTGCAATTGGCCTGGCTGAATGACATTGACCTGGAAAAGGCTATTTTAGACAAGCTGGCCGTAAACTATGGGCGCACCTGGCCTGAAGACGAAGGTTGAGGGGATGAGAATACTGGCCGTCAGCGATCAGGTAGTAGAGTCGCTCTACTCGACCACAGCCGTTTCGTGGCTGGGAGCGATTGATCTCATCTTGGGCTGCGGCGATTTGCCCTATTGGTATATGGAGTTTTTGCTGACGGTCTTGGATGCCCCGCTTTACTATGTGCACGGCAATCACGATCCGCTGGTTGAATACAGCGCCCAAGGGGGCACTAAAACTTTTCCTAATGGGGGAATAGACCTGGACAAACGAACCCTTGTGCAGGGTGGCCTCATCATTGGCGGCCTGGAAGGTTGTGTGCGCTACCGGCCAGAAGCGCGTCACCAATACACTCAGGGCGAGATGCGCTCGCGGGCTTGTGGATTATTGCCGCAACTGGTGTGGAATCGCCTCACCTATGGACGTTGGCTGGATATCCTAATAGCCCATGCGCCTCCGTTGGGCATTCACAATGGTCCCGATCGCGTCCACGCCGGTTTCAAGGTTTATCTGGAATTGATGAAATATTTCAAGCCGCGCTATTTACTGCATGGGCACCATCACGCCCACAGCGATTCGATTCGCGAAACACGCTACCTGGAAACAACCGTCATCAATGTGTATCCTTATCGTGTGATTGAGGTAGAGTTGTGAGCGACGAGCATGCCCACGATGCCGATTTTGGCCGGGCGCGCACCAAGGCGCTGTTTCACGCTATCATGAATCGCTTGGCTGGCCGTGAACGCCGCTTGCTGTCTTTTAGAGAGGTCTCGGACAAGCTGCACATTGGCGGCTCGCTGTATCGCGGAGTGCAGCCTGTGCCGGTCAAGAATATCATTGGCAGCGTAGACCGCTATCGCGATTTTGACGTTGCTTTTTTGCCCACCCAAGAGCATACCGCCTGGCGCTGGAAATCCATCAACCGGGCGTTTTACGAGGAAGTGGATTTGCCCCCCGTCAAGCTGTACCAGGTGGGCGATACGTATTTCGTGCTGGATGGCAACCATCGCGTGTCTGTGGCGCGCGAGCGGGGGATCGAGTTCATAGATGCCGAGGTCATCGAGTGCCGCCCGCGCGTGCTGGTAAAGACCGACCTGAATGCGAGCGAGCTGGAAATCTTGGGCGAATACACGGATTTTCTAGAGCGCACCCAGTTGGACCAGTTGCGCCCTGAACAAAATATTACATTCACCATTGCGGGCGGCTATCAGGCTTTGCTAGAGCATATTGCAGTTCATCGTTATTATATGGGGCTAGACCAGCAGCGCGATATCCCCGAAGCAGAGGCCGTGATGCACTGGTACGACGCCGTTTACGCGCCAGCCGTGCAGTTGATTCGCCAGCAAAACATCATGGCCGATTTTCCCGCGCGCACTGAATCTGACCTGTACATGTGGGTGATGGATCACTTGTACTACCTGCGCGAAACAGCCGGCGAGCAAGTGGATGTGGCCCAGGCCGCGCACGAATTTGTGGAAGAATACAGCGAGCAGCCGGTGCGCAAATTGGCGCGCACGGTAGAAAGGGCGCTGGACTCGCTAGGCGTGGCGATTGCCCCCGCCGAACCCACTTTGCCTGCCCCAAAGAACTCGGAATCGCCCGACCAAGCTCTAGTAGAATCTGGCCCACAGTGAACCTGGCAAACTTGAACCGAAAACTGATCCTGGCAAGCTTGGGACTGGGCTTGGCGGCCCGCCTAAGCCAATACCTCTTCAATCGCTCCCTCTGGCTAGACGAAGCCTTTCTTGCCATGAACATCCTCAAGCGAGATTGGCCCGGCTTGCTGTTGCCCCTCGACGACAACCAGATTGCGCCGCCCGGCTTTTTGCTGGCAGAAAAATTGGCGGTGGCGGTCTTGGGGCAAGGCGAGTACGCGCTTCGCCTTGCGCCTTTGCTGGCAGGCCTGGCTGCAGTGTTTATTCTTTATCGAATCGCCAAAACACAACTCAATGCTCAATCGGCGCTGCTGGGCGCAAGCTTGCTCGGCTGGTCGCAGCCCGTGATCTATTTTGCCTCTGAGCTAAAACCTTATTCCACCGATGTGATGTTGACGGCTGCGGCTTATGCGCTCGTCTGGCCTGCGTTGCGCGCAAAGGCCGTATCGCGGGAGCGAATGGTTGTTTTGGCGCTGGCCGGCGCGCTGGTGGTGTGGTTCTCTTACCCGGCGGTGTTTGTGTTGGCGGCGATTGGCGCGGCTTTGCTGGCCGGGCCGCTGGTTCGCCGAGAGGCCGGCCAATTGGGGGGCTGGCTGGCCGTTCTGCTGGCGTGGGGAGCCAGCCTGGCGGTGCTGTACTGGGCTGTTTTGCGGTATGGTTTTGCCAACGAGTTTTTGCGGGCCTATTGGACAGGGGCATTTGTGTCGTTCCCGCCGCGCTCGCTGTCAGACTTGTACTGGTTTGCCCAGCTTTTCTTTGACTTTATGGTACAATCAGTCGGTATGCCATTTTATGGCGTGGCGACGTTTGCGTGGCTGGTGGGCCTGGTCACTTTGTTCAAAGAGCAGCGTTGGCAGCCGGCGTTGGCGCTGGCATTGCCGTTGGCTTTTGCCATGACGGCGGCCGCGCTCAGGCTCTATCCCTTTTACGGGCGCACTCTCTTGTTCGCTGTGCCGCCCACGGTTTTGCTGATGGCAAAAGGCGCGCAAGCAATCTACGTGGCGCTTGCCAAAAATTCCAAAACCACGGCGGCGATCTTTATTGGCGTGTTGCTCTTTCATCCCTTTTACCGCACAGTGATTGTGTTCCCACAGCCCTTGGTGACAGAAGAGACCCGGCCCGTCATCGAACATATCCACGCCCACTGGCAACCCGGCGACCGGATTTACGTATATCACGGCGCAGCGCGCCCTTTTGAATATTACGCGCCGCGTTATGGCTTGCAAGACACCTCGCTTTACTATGTGAGCACGGCGTCAAACGGCGATTTTTCGATCCTGGCGCAAGATATTGAAAAGGTGCGAGGAACGCGGGTGTGGTTCTTGTTTTCACACATTTACAGCTTTAATGGCATTAGTGAAGAGTCGTTCACACTTGACCAGTTGAAAACATTTCCCCGGCTAGATGCTTTTGCCGCGCCGGGCGCAACGGTATATCTGTATGATCTGCGTTAGTGCCTAGCCTAAAATTACTCCGTAGCCGTCGCATCCGATGCGGCGGCAGGCACACCCTGGACTGCCCGTCCACCTGTGCCTGCGCCACAGGTGCAGGCAGGGCAGGCTTGCCCTGTCTGCGCCAGGCAGGCTGCGCTGGCGCTTGGCCCCTTCGGGAGTGCAGGTGTGGGGATGCCCGCTTACGGATTTTAGGATAGGCTCTTAGCTTGGCGGAGGACTTGTGATGGGCAAAATTATAGCCATATTTGGCGGGCGGGCTTTGCAGCCTGATAGCCCCGATTATGCCGACGCACTTGCATTAGGCAAAGCCTTGGCGCAAACCGGCTATAGCGTGATGACGGGCGGCTATGGCGGCGCAATGGAAGCCGCCAGCCGTGGCGCCAAAAAAGCCGGCGGGCATACCATTGGTGTGACGGTGGGCAGTTTTGACCGGGGTGGCCTGCGCCCTAATGCGTGGATTGACGAAGAGATCAAATTCCCAGACCTGTTTCAACGCCTGCGCTATCTGGTCACGGCCAGCGATGCCGTGGTGACGTTGCGCGGAGGCGTGGGCACGCTCAGCGAGGTGGCTCTGACCTGGAGCCTGATGCAGGTGAGTGAAATGCAGCCCAAGCCTTTTGTGCTGGTTGGCCCCGGCTGGCGGCGGGCGCTGGAAGCCTATCGCCAAGACTCGACTATCAGCGAGCGAGATTGGGGCTTGCTCACTTTTGTGGATCACGTGAACGAGGTTGTTCAATCACTGCCGCGCTTGTCATAAGCCCGCACTTGCGTTATACTCACCGCAACCCCGAATCCAAAATTTGGAATCTTGAATTTTAGTAACTACTCAGCCGGCACCCTTCGACTACGCGCCGCGCTCCGCTCAGGATGCTGAGTAGTTACGAATTTTAAATCTGAAATCTTGACTTTGAAAATGAGGTGCGAATGGCAGACAAACTAATTGCCCGCAGCCAGGATTTTTCCGAATGGTACACGCAGGTCATCCAGCGCAGTGAGCTGGCCGATTACGCCCCCGTGCGCGGCTGCATGGTGGTGCGGCCGTATGGCACGGCGCTGTGGGAAAATGTCCAGCAGGCGCTCGACCGGCGCTTTAAAGCCACCGGCCACCAGAACGCGCTGTTCCCGCTCTTTATTCCCATGAGCTTTCTTGAAAAAGAAAAGAGCCACGTAGAGGGCTTTTCGCCCGAGCTGGCCGTGGTGACCCACGGTGGCGGCGAAAAGTTGGAAGAACCGCTGGTGGTGCGCCCCACTTCAGAGACCGTCGTCGGGCACATGTACTCGCAGTGGATACGCTCGTGGCGCGATTTGCCCGTGCTCATCAACCAGTGGGGCAGCGTGGTGCGGTGGGAGCTGCGCACCAAGCTCTTTTTGCGCACAACCGAATTCTGGTGGCAAGAAGGCCACACGGCTCACGCCACCTACGAGGAAGCGCAAGAAGAGACCCTGCGGATGCTAGATGTGTATACTGATTTTGCCGTGGCCGAGGCGGCCATCCCCGTCATTCCAGGCCGCAAGAGCGAAAGCGAAAAATTCGCCGGGGCAGACGCATCGTACAGCATCGAAGCGATGATGAGCGACAAAAAGGCCCTGCAAGCCGGCACCAGCCACAACTTGGGGCAAAACTTTGCGCGCGCGTTTGACATTAGATATCTGGACAAGAACAACGAGCTGCAGTATTGCTGGACGACCAGTTGGGGGCTTTCTACGCGCATGATTGGCGCAATTATCATGGTGCATGGCGATGACCAGGGCCTGCGGCTGCCGCCGCGCCTGGCGCCGATTCAGGTGGTCATTGTGCCCATCTGGAAAAACGAAGATGAAAAAAGCAAGGTGTTGGCTGTTGTCCAGCAGATCACGGCGATGTTTGGGGCTGAACTTCGTTGGAAGGTAGACGACCGCGACGAAATGACGCCCGGCTTTAAATTCAACGACTGGGAAATGCGGGGCGTGCCGTTGCGCATCGAGTTGGGACCAAAGGATGTGGACAAGCGGCAGGTGGTCTTTGCCCGGCGCGACAAGCCCGGCAAAGAAGGCAAGTCGTTTGTTTCGCAAGACGGGCTGCTCGACCAGGCGCGCGAGATGCTAGATACCATCCAGGCCGAAATGTACCAGCAGGCGCTGAGCTACAGGCTAGCCAATACCCACGAGCCTGCGAACTATGACGAATTCAAGGGGATAATTGAAGACGGCTTTGCGCTGGCATGGTGGTGCGGGCAGCGGGAATGTGAGGCCAAGATCAAACAAGACACCAAAGCCAGCTCGCGCTGTATACCGCTGGAGCAGGAAGAAGGCCATGGAACATGTGTGCGCTGTGGCCAGCCGGCGGCCAGGCGGGCAGTGTTTGCCAGGGCCTACTAGGCCCAAACCCAATACTGTTCAAATAACCTCGCTGGCGTATGGGCAGGTTTCAAACCTGCCCCCACGAATAACACCTTATTTGAAGGGTATTGGGCCCAAACCCGCCTTGTCACTCTGCTTATCATGTGGTACAATTTCGCCCGCTGAATCCTAAATCAATTTTTTTCGAGTGGGTATCTCTGGCAATGGCCCCTCGGCTGGAAAAGGAGCACTTACGTGACGCTGTCCAAGTCTGAAAAGGACACCCTGATTAACCAATTTCATTTGCATGAAGGTGATACCGGAAGCCCAGAGGTGCAAATCGCCATTTTGACGACGCGCATCAATCAACTGACCGACCATCTCAAAGTTCACAAGCATGATGAGCACTCACGCCGAGGGCTCCTCAAGCTGGTTGGGCAACGCCGGAGGCACCTGGCGTATCTTAGCCGCAAGGATAATGCCCGTTACAAGGACATTTTGCAGCGGCTGGGCCTGCGCAAATAGCAAAAAAAGCTTTCTGGGGTAAAGGCAAAATGGCCTATGGCAGCACGACCAAGCCATAGGCCGTTTTAACTTGGGTTTTAGCCAGCCATTGGCTAGGAATTGGCGATGGTAGGGGCTGGATTGCGGAGGTTGGAAGTTGGAGAGTGGGCGTTAGACATTAATGTTCTAGTGTCCGGTTTCCAGCCTCTAACATCCCGCATTCGCCCCTTTTCCTGGTTTCTGGCCTCTATGCTGGCAGTTCAATATTATCATCGGGCAGCTAGTTGCCTGCCCAACCAAGGAGGTTAGAAATGCAACAGGTTTATGTTTTCAAAGCGACCGTTGGCAATGAGGAAATTATCCTGGAAACCGGCAAACTGGCCGGCCAGGCTGACGGCGCTGTTGTGGCGCGCCACGGCGAGACTATGCTGCTGGCTGCGGCGACCATGTCTAAAACTCCCCGCGAGGGGATTGATTTTTTCCCGCTGAGCGTTGATTACGAGGAGCGCGCGTATGCTGGCGGGCACATCCCGGGTAGTTTCTTTAGGCGCGAAGGTCGTCCCCCCGAGGCCGCCATTCTGGTGGCCCGCTTGACCGATCGCCCCCTGCGCCCCTTGTTCCCCAAGGACATGCGCAATGATGTTCAAATCATCGCAACCAGCCTGTCTTCAGATGCCGAGCATCCTATGGATATTCTCGCCATCATTGCCTCATCGGCGGCGCTGACCATTTCTCAAATTCCGTTTGGCGGGCCGGTGGGCGCGGTGCGCGTGGGTTATGTTGATGGCGAGTTTGTCATCAATCCCACTTATAGCCAGATGGCTCAAAGCAAGCTAGACTTGCGATTGGCCGGAACGGCAGATGCCTTGTTGATGGTGGAATGTGGCGCGAGCGAGCTGCCCGAAGAGCTGATTATCAAGGCGCTCGAGCTAGGCCACCAGGCCATGCAGCCGATCATCGAGCTTCAGAACCAGATGCGCCAGCAGATTGGCAAGCCCAAGGCAACCTACCAATCGTACACTGTTCGGCCCGAGGTTTCTGCTGCCGTGAGCAGCCGGCTCAATGGCCGGATTACGGATATTTTAACCAAGTATTTTGATAAAGATGCTCGCCAGGAGGCGCTGGATGAGCTTGAAGAATCTATCATTGTCGAGGTGATGGAGCAGCTTACGGCAGGCCAGAACGATGTGATGGGTGGGCTAATCATTGACCGCGCCCAGGTGAAAGAAGCCTTTCACGGTGAGGTCAAGCGCGAGGTGCGCGGCCGCATCCTAGAGCAGGGATTACGGCCTGATGGGCGCGGCCTGCAGGAGATTCGGCCTATCTGGTGCGAGGTGAGTGTTACCCCACGCACACATGGCAGCGGCTTGTTTACGCGCGGCGAGACGCAGGTGCTTTCACTGCTCACGTTGGGCACCCCGCGCGATGCCCAGGAGCTGGATGGGTTGTCACCCGATGACACAAAGCGCTACATGCACCATTATAACTTTCCGCCTTACTCTACCGGCGAAACGCGTATGCTGCGCGGGTCTAGCCGGCGCGAGGTTGGCCACGGCGCGCTGGCCGAGCGGGCGCTGCTGCCAGTTTTGCCGGACCAGGAAGACTTTCCTTACACCATTCGCGTGGTCAGCGAGGTCATGTCGTCCAACGGCAGCACCTCGATGGCTTCGGTGTGCGGCAGCACGCTGGCGTTGATGGACGGCGGTGTGCCGCTCAAGGCGCCTGTAGCTGGCGCGGCAATGGGCTTGATCAAAGAGGGCGAACGCTATGCCATCTTGACCGACATCCTTGGCCTGGAAGATCACCTGGGCGATATGGATTTCAAGGTGGCCGGCACCCGCCAGGGCATTACGGCCTTGCAAATGGATATCAAAATCAAGGGCATTAGCTCAGCTATCATGACCCAGGCCATGGCCGATGCGCGCCAGGCGCGGCTGTCCATTCTAGACAAGATGCTGGCGGTGCTGCCCGAACCGCGCCCCGAGCTTTGCCCGTACGCGCCGCGCATGACAATCATCAAGATTGACCCAGAAAAGATTGGCGCAGTCATTGGCCCTGGCGGCAAGATGATTCGCAGCATTCAGGATGAGTTGGGTGTCAAGATTGACATTGAAGATGACGGCACGGTTTACATTGCCGCGGTTGATGGCCCCAGCGCCGAGCAGGCTCGCCAGCGCGTAGAATCGTTGACCGAAACCGCCACCGTCGGCAAGATTTACACCGGCAAGGTGGTGCGCACGACCGACTTTGGCGCTTTTGTTGAAATTTTGCCGGGTGTAGATGGCATGGTGCATATCTCGCAACTGGCCGATTACCGGGTGAACCGGGTGGAAGACGCTGTCAAGGTCGGCGACGAAGTTATGGTCATGGTTACCAACATTGACGCCGATGGCAAGATTCGCCTGAGTCGCCAAGCCGTGATGGAAGGTTGGACGCCCGAAGAGGCCGCCGAGCGCGATAGCCGCCGGAGC
>JBGSMF010000437.1:0-51588 GCA_041740315.1 Thermoflexales bacterium | reverse complement strand
GGGAGCGTGTTCCCCCTTCCCTCGTAGGGAAGGGGGCCAGGGGGTTAGGTCTACCACGCGAAATCCCAAAGAGCCAATAGAATTGAGGTTAAGGATGGAACACTCTGCGCAAAATAATTTCTCACTCAATGCACAGCGATTTCCGCTGCTGAACGAGGCCGGCAGCCGCTTGTTGCTCTGGCTGCAAGAAAATGAATTCGCCCCCTGTTACACCCACCCCGGCTGTGACCGGCTGACGGCCCAAGGGGTACAGCACGTCCGCGCCTTTGAGGCCCAGTTGAACAGCGCGCCCGTGGGATGGCAGCCTGGCCAGGTGCCTCAGTGGCTGGCCGAGTTTGCAGATAGATGCTTTGACACTGTGCCGTTCTACCGGCGTTATGGCTCTTGGGCAGATTTTTTCTCCATTCCAACAACTAACCGGGCCGACCTGGCCCGCGAACCCTGGTCGTTTGTGCCAGATGACCAGCCGCTGGACGATTTGGTCATCTATCAAACTTCGGGCGCCACCGGCCATCCGCTCGATGTGCTCACCCACCCGGAACCGCTGGCCATATACTTGCCGCTGCTGCGCAAGGCGCTGGCCCTACACGGCATTGAGCTAGAAGGTACCAGCGGCCAGGTTGCCATTGTCCTGGTTTGTTTTCAAAAGAGCACCTACACCTATGCCTCAATTTCACCCGTGCTCAACCAGGCCGGCTTTGTCAAAGTCAACCTCAACCCCACTGATTGGCGCCGGCCGCAAGACCGCGCCCGCTTTCTGGACGACTGCCAGCCACAGGTCTATACCGGCGATCCCATCTCATTTGCAGAGCTGGCCCGGCTGCCGCTGCAATCGCGCCCCAAGGCGCTAATCTCTACCGCCCTGGCGCTTTCGCCCGGCCTGCGCGACCAGCTGCAAGCGCACTTTGGCTGCCCGGTGATAGATGTGTATTCGATGAACGAGACCGGGCCGATTGCCGTTGCAACACAAACAGGCCACAGCTTGCTTCAACACCGGCTATATGTAGAGATTCTCGATACAGACGGGCTGCCCTGCCCGCCTGGCGCGCGCGGCGAAATTACGTTGAGCGGCGGATTCAATCCATTCTTGCCGCTGCTGCGCTATCGCACCGGAGATTGGGCCAGCCTCAGCTTCCACGGGGCGCAGCTCACACTGGTTGGATTAGAAGGCCGCCCGCCGGTGATTTTTTATGGGGCACAGGGGCAAGCCATCAACAACATTGATGTTTCGACCGTGCTAAAACCATTTGGGCTGGCGCAGTATGGCCTGCACCAGTCTACCGACGGTTCGCTGCGCCTGCGCATATATGGCGCACTAGCAGATGCAGACAAGCTACGGCAAGCAATCCTGGGCTTGTTCGGCGGCGAACAAGCGTTGACAATTGAAGATGGAGCCAACCTGCCCGGCAAGCTCATCCAATACACCAGCGATCTGCCGCAGCATCTGTCGGTGTGACCCCCTTCATTATTTCTAATCACCAGCGGCAGCCATACGCGCGTGCCGCCCACCAGCAGCCTGACGCTGACGCTCTGCACAACACTGCCGCTGGTGGCCGTGATAGGCAGGCTGTACCACAAGCCCGGCACCAGCGAGCCAGACGCGTGATGGTCTTGAGCCGTAAGCACGGCCTGGTCCGGGGGCGTCAGACTGGCAGGGTCAAGCTGCACCGTCAGGCTGGGCGAAGGGCTGATGGCGCTCAATGTAACAGCCGACGTAAAACCACCCACCGCTTGCAGGTTAAGCGTATATGTGGCAGCGCCGCCAGGCGCAATAGCGCGCGCAGAGGGAGAAACAGCCAGGGCGAACCCAAAATGTGGAAACTCGTCAGCGCCCACATCGCGGGCGGGGCCAACCAGGCGCGCTTCGCCGTCAATATCGTCATCGCACAAGCCGGCCGCCAGCGTGGCTCCCTGGTCAATCGCGGCGATTGCGCTCTCGGCCAGGTGCAGGTCGCCGTTTGCGCCATCGGCAAACAAAGTTAGCGGCTGCCCGGTCAGGTTGCCCGCCAGCGTGGCCGTCGCGCCATCGCGGCTGGATAAATTGTGGCTGACCAGGTTGTTTGCAAGCTCAACGCTGGTATTTGAATAGCGATACTCGATAGAACCCTGGTTGGCCGTGCTAGGCGGCTGCAGTGACACGACCGTGTTGTGCAAGACGCGCACATTGCAGGCGTGCCACAACAATAGGCCAGAATCAAAACCGCTTTTCGAACTGAACAACTCGGCCCGATTGGCAAAGATGAAATTGTTGCGCACCATACCTCCAAAATGCGCAATGGGCGCAGGCACACCCGGGCAGGGGTTATCGGCATAGGTGCGCCCACCCTCGTCAAATCCCAGCCCCACCCCGCGGGCGTTGTTGACCAAGACATTGCGCTCTACCAGCGTGTCACGGCTGCCGGTCCACATATGAACAGCATGCTCTGCTAGCCCCTCCGCGCACCAAAAGCCCTCAATCTCATTATCGCGGATCGTCCACCCGCGCGCCTGGTGGGCATCAATTCCGCCAGTGTAACAGCTGCCCCGAATTTCAAGCCGCCCGGCGTCCGTCAGCTCGATGCGCGAGCAGGCAATCGTGCCATAGTCGGGGTAATAACCCGATGAAGCCACATTAATCTTGATGGCCTGCTCGCCTGGATCAATAATGTGAATGTTGTAAATGAGGGTGTTGAGCGTATCGGCGTCGTTATACGACATCACGTGAACGGGGTGGTTGTAGGCCCGCTTGACGGTGAGATCGGCAATGGTGACATTCGAAGCGGCAATGCTGATGATTGAAGTGCGGCTATAACCGTCATCCAAAATAACCGCCTCGCGGTTGCCGCTGGCGGAGCGCAAAGTGAGGTTGGGCGTATCAATCCAGACATAGTGGTGATTCTGGCCCAGGTTATAGGCGCCATCGGCCAGCAGGATGGTGGTATTGGGCTGGGCGCTATTCACTGCGTTCCACAACTCGGCTTCTGTAGCCACATTGACAACCGTGCCGGTGGGCGGCGGCAATGGCTGGCAGGCGCTGGAAGCAAACGGCTGGCTTGTTTGAGCGGAAAGCGGCCAGGCTACACCCTGGTAGCCTAATGCGAGGATCAACACCAACAGTAAACTTGTTGTGGTTCGCACAGTTCCCTCCTTGGTGAAATATTGATTTTAGAGTTTATCGGAAATAACGTAGCCAACGTATCCCCACACCTGCACTTGCGCCAAGCGCAGCGCAGGTGCAAGTGTACGTTGGCGGACAGGCATGGGGATGCCCGTCCTGCTATTTCCGATAAGGTTTATTATACCACGCCCAATACAAGGCAACCGGCATCTTTTTTTTCTTGACATCGCACGCCTTTTTGGGTAAAATTGCAATCACATATCTAGAAAGAGTATATAGCAGTGACTCGCACACGGTAAGACAACCCTATCCCTTTCTCCGGCCAGCAAGTATAGCTGGAGACGTTCTTTGCGTTCAATAGCCGGCGCGCGGCATAGCGCACCGGCCAAGCGGAGGGTAGCATGCTTACCGTTCATCATTTAAAAAAAGCTTTTGATCACCAAATACTCTTTGAAAATGTTTCCTTCAGCCTAAACCCCGCCGAGCGAGTGGGATTGATTGGGCCAAATGGCTGCGGCAAGACCACCCTGCTGCGCATCTTGGTTGGCGAGGAAAATGCCGATGCCGGTCATGTCAGCCGCGAGCCCGCGCTGCGCATCGGCTACCTGCCCCAAGGATTTGAACCCAACCCCGCCAGCACGCTAGGCCAGATCATTGACCAGGCCATCGGCAGCGCCAATGCACTGGAAGAAGAACTGCTTGCTGTCAGCGTCGCCCTGGCGCGCCATCCCAATGACCCCGCCCTGCAACAACAATATGACGCCTTGCTGAGCCGCATCCAATCAGCCGAAACCGGCCGGGCGGGCGCCATCTTGGCTGGCTTGGGGTTGAGTAACATTGATCCCATTACGCCCACCGGGCATCTCAGCGGCGGGCAAAAGACGCGCCTGTCGCTGGCCCTGGTGTTGCTGGGTGAGCCGCAGCTCTTGCTGCTCGATGAGCCGACCAACCATCTGGACATTGCTATGCTCGAATGGCTGGAAGGCTGGCTAAATGCCTGCCCCTGCGCGGCTCTCATCATCTCTCACGACCGCACCTTTCTGGACCGCACCGTCACCCGAATTTTGGAAATGGACCCCCAGCGGCGCACCACGCGTGACTATGCCGGCAACTATAGCGCATATTTGGAACAGCGCCAGATGGAAATTGACAAACAGTGGGCCGCCTATAGAGACCAGCAGCAAGAGATTCGCCACATGAAGCAAGATATTGTCCGCGTCAAAGCCCAGGCCGCCCACACCGAACGCCAAGCCAGCTCAATCCGCATTGGCGGGCCAGACATGAAACTCAAGGGCTTTAAATCGTATCAGCAAGGGATTGCTAAAAAAGTAGCCAAGAAAGCCAAGGCGCGAGAGAAAAAGCTGGAACATTATATGGAATCGGAAGAGCGCGTCGAAAAACCACAGCACTCTTGGCAGATGCGGCTCGAGTTTGGCCCCGCGCCTCACCTGGGCCGTTCGGTCGTTCACCTGCAAGAGCTGAGCATCGGCTATACCCCCACTGCCCCGCTGCTGCAAGACCTGACACTAGATGTGCTCGCCGGGCGGCGCATCGCCCTCACTGGCCCAAACGGCAGCGGCAAAACCACCCTGCTCCGCACCATCGCCGGGCAGCTTGCACCCCTGGCAGGCCAGGTCCACCTGGGCGCCAGCGTGCGCCTGGGCTATATGACGCAAGACCAATCGAGCCTGGACCCCCAGCTCACGCCGGTTGATAGCCTGGCGCGCGCTTTTCCAAACCAAACCCAGATACGCAACTTTTTGGCCTACTTTTTATTCACCGGCGACGAGCCACTCAAGCCCAATGCGCTGCTCAGTTATGGGCAACGCGCCCGGCTGATGCTGGCCCTGCTGGTGGCCGATGGCTGCAATTGCCTGCTGCTGGATGAGCCGATCAACCACCTGGATATTCCCAGCCGGACACAGTTTGAGCAAGCCCTGGGCGAATTTGACGGCGCCGTGCTGGCGGCAGTGCATGATCGCTACTTTATCGAGCGTTTTGCCGACGAGGTATGGTGGGTAGACGGCGGGACAATCCGGCGGGAATTGATCAGAGTCTAAGCCCACAAGCATAGTTTGTATGTTATTATGAACGTCATATTCATCTCGTGACATGTGTCACTAGCCGCCGGGCGCAAAGCAGGATATATTGAGTTTGATATATATGCTTATACGCATAAACAACTATAAGGATAAGGTGCCCTATGCGACCACAACCTGTTGAGATAAGAGAATTGCACGCCCAAATCTGCCAGGCCCTGGCAGACCCCACCCGAATCATGATCTTGTATGTTCTATCCGAAGGGCCACGCAATGTCAGCGATATGGTCAGCGCGCTCGAACTGAGTCAGCCTCTCATTTCTCGCCACCTCAAGGTTTTGCGCGAGCGCGGCATGGTCAATGCAGAACGCAATGGGACCAACGTCGTTTACAGCCTGGCCGATCCCCGCGTCATCCAGGCGCTAGACCTGATGCGCGCCGTGCTGGCCGACCAACTGGCGCAGGCCAGCAAGCTGGCCAGGGGGCTGAGCTACGCCGCTCGTTAATGAAAGTGTCTTCTGAGGATTAATAGATGAGGATTAACAAGTGAGGAGAAGAGATGAGTAACTTGAGCCATCAACAACAAGCCTACTTGGAGCAAACATTTGGCAACCGCGTCAACTTTCGGCTGACCGAGCGCAAGCTGTATGGGCACGACATTGCGGCAATGCCCAGCCTGTTCAAGCCGCTCATCGGCAACACTATACCCGATGCAGTGGTGCAGCCCGCTTCGGAAGCTGAGCTGGTAGAGCTGGTCAAGTGGGCGAACCAAAACAACATCCCGCTCACACCGCGCGGCTTTGCTTCATCGGGCTATGGCGGCGCTGTGCCGATCAAGCAAGGGCTGGTGGTGGATTTTTACCATATAAGCCATCTCATCAGCGTTGATGCCCAGGCCATGACCGCCACGGTGGAAGCCGGCATCGTTTGGGAAAAGCTGGACAAGGACCTGGCCAGGCGCAATTTGACTTTGCGCCTCTACCCCACCAGCTATCCCTCTTCTACCGCCGGCGGATGGCTGGCGCAGGGAGGGGCAGGCATCGGCTCGTATGAGGCTGGCTGGTTCAAAGACAATGTCGTCAGCGCGCGGATAGTGCTGCCCGATGGCTCTGTGAAGGAATGTAGCGGGTCCGACCTCGACCTTGTTTCAGATGCGGAAGGCACCACGGGCCTCATCAGCCAGATGACGCTGCGAGTGATGCCGCTGGAGGAATTGGACGTGGTCTCCATAGGTTGCCCAGACGCCCACGACGCCCAAAAGTTGATGCAGGCCATCGTAGACGCCAATCTGCCCATCTGGTCGGTGATTTTTATCAATCCGCGCATGGCAGAGCTAAAAAACCGGGCGCCCCTGCAAGAACATTTTGGGCACTCTGTTGAAGAGCGCGTGCTGCTGCCGGCGTCGTATATCATCACCCTCGCCTTTCGCAAAAAAGATCACGCCGCCGTAATAGGCAAGCTGCCGGAACTGATGCGGCCATGCGAGGCAGAAGTGCTGAGTGAACGCATTGCTCACCACGAATGGAAGCACCGCTTCAAGCTGATGGTTGTCAAGCGGCTGGGGCCAAGCCTGGTGCCGGCCGAGGTGGTTATCCCGCTCGCTTCGCTGGGCGATGTGATGACCGAAATTGAGCGCAAGGTAGACCAGCCCATCGTCAAGGAAGGCGTCATTATCCGCCAAGGCAAGAACGGCCAGCCCGAAGTGGTGATCTTGGGCTTTATTCCCAGCGACCAGCGCAAGTTCTCTTACAACTTTGTGTTTGCCCTGGCTCTCACCATCATCAAGATTGCCGAAAAGCACGGTGGGCGGGCCTATTCTACCGGCCTGTATTTCACCAGCAAGGCCAAGCAAATCTTGGGCGAGGACCGCGTCAGCCGGGTCAAGTCTCTCAAGCGTCAAGTGGACCCCAAGGGCATTCTCAATCCAGGCAAGGTCATTGGCAACGGTCTGGTTGGCTTGGCGCTTAATGCGGCGATGGTATTCGAGCCGCTGGCGCGGCCTTTTGGCAATTATGTTATCACCCAAGTAGGCGAGCGCCCCACCGCACCCGTGCGCGGCATTCCGGCCGATGTGGCCTGGTATGCGTATAGTTGTTCACAGTGCGGCTATTGCATCACCGAGTGCGACCAATTCTACGGGCGCGGCTGGGAAAGCCAGTCGCCGCGCGGCAAGTGGTACTGGCTGCGCGAGTATATGGAAGGCCGCGAGGAATGGGACCAATTCATGGTAGATACTTTTTTGGTCTGCACCACCTGCGAGCTGTGCAACCTGCGCTGCTCGGCGGCCCTGCCCATCGAACCCTCCTGGATGAAGCTGCGCGGCAAGCTCATCCATGAAGACAAGCGTATGACCTTCCCGCCCTTTGAAATGATGGGGGCCGCCCTGCACGCCGAGGGCGATATATGGGCCGGTTATCGCAAAGATCGCGCTGCGTGGTTTCCGCAGGATTTGATGAAAAAACATGGCCCACAGGCTTTGCGCAAGATCAAGAACATTTACTTTGCCGGCTGCACAGCCAGCTATGTCGAGCACGACATCGCGCAGGCCAGCGTGCGGCTGCTTGACGCGGCCGGGGTAGACTTTGGCTATCTGGGTGAAAAAGAAAGCTGCTGCGCCACACCCATGCTGGTGGCCGGCAAGTGGGATTTGTTTGTCGAGACGATGAAGAAAAACATTGCGGCGGTTAAAGAAGCGGGCGCAGATACCGTAATCAGCTCTTGCCCGGCGTGCGATATGATGTGGCGGCACACCTACCCAGAGTGGGCCAAGAAACTGGGCATCGAGTACGGCATCACCGCCAAGCACTATAGTGAGATCGTGTCCGAAAAAATCAAGTCGGGCGAATTCAAATTCCCCGCTACCGACACACTGCCATTTACAGTGACCTGGCACGATTCGTGTCACATCGGGCGCGTATCGGGCGTGTACGAGCCGCCGCGAGATCTCATCAAGGCCATTCCCAATGTTGATTTTGTCGAGATGACGCATCACCACCAAGAGGCCCACTGCTGCGGCTCGGTGCTCACGCTCATCAAAGATCCGCCGGTGGCCGCTGAAATCGGCCAGACACGGCTTGACGAAGCGTTGCAAGTTGGCGCAGAAGTGGTGGTGGCTTTGTGCCCGTGCTGCGAATTCCAACTGCGGGTCAGCGCGGACAAGAAGCAAGTGCCGATCAAGGTGGTTGACCTGGCCCGCTTTGCCTCGGTGGCATTGGGCTATGACTTTCCCGACCCGCACCCAGAGGTCAAGGCGCAGTGGGCCGTGTTCGAGGCGATGATTGCGCTCATGACGCCGCAGGGCTTTGCCGATCTGATGGGCACAATGTGGCCTGAGCTGATTGACGCGATGCCGTTTGGCATGGGGCCGATGATGCGGGTTATGGGCAAAGTGCCCGGCGCGTTGGACCTGATGAAGCCAATGTTCCCTATCTTGTTCCCGCGCCTGCTGCCGATGATGATGCCCAAGGTCATGCCGACAATGTTGCAACGGGTCGGCCAGCGCATCCCAATGCCCGACTATATGGCAGAGCAAATGCCCGAACTGATGCCCAAGGTGATGGACAACCTGATGCCGCACATGATCGGCGACGTGGTGCCGCTGGTAACCCAGCCGATGATTGATTACCTGCGAGGCAAAAACGGCAACGGCCACAAAGCGGGCGCCCAATAAAATTATCATTCAAACTGAAGGAGACATTTATGGAGATGGAAATCAGCTTTCCCGGCGGCGCGCGAGTAGATGCGGCGTTTGATGGTTTTGCCATCAAGACCGACCAGCCCCCTCAGGGTGGGGGCGAAGGATCGGCCCCCCCGCCGTTCTCGCTTTTCCTGGCTTCTATCGGCACGTGCGCCGGAATCTATGTGTTGGGCTTTTGCCGGCAGCGGAATATCCCCACTGAAGGTATCCGCATCCGGCAGAGCATGGAAACGGACCCGGCCACGCGGCTGGTGGGCCGCATCAATCTGGATATCTTTTTGCCGACGGACTTTCCCGCCGAATACGCCCCGGCGCTCGTCAAGTCGGCGCAACTGTGCGCGGTAAAGAAACACCTAGAAAAGCCGCCCGCCTTCAAGATCGAGACTCATATCGCTGCCGAGTAATGATGGCCAAGTAATGATGGCCAAGTAATGGCGGTAGATCATGCAAACAGTTCTAGTCGTGGACGACGAAAAGGAAATTGTGCGGGTGGTGCGCGGCTATCTGGAAAAGGCCGGCTACCGAGTGGTGAGCGCTTCAAATGGACAAGAGGCGCTCTTTGTCGCCCGCGATGAAAAGCCCGGCCTGGTGGTGCTAGACCTGCAAATGCCCAAGATGGATGGACTAGAGTTTACGCGGCGCATCCGCGCCGAGCAGCCCGAGCTCCCCATCATCGTGCTCACTGCCCGCGTCGAAGAGACGGATCGCGTGGTGGGCCTGGAGGTGGGCGCCGACGATTATGTGACCAAACCGTTCAGTCCCAGGGAATTGGTGGCGCGAGTGGGGGCCGTGCTGCGCCGCACACAACGCAGCCCGGCGCCGGCGCAGGTCTTGCGGGTGGGCAGCCTGGTGCTCGACAGAGATCGCCGCGAGGTACATGTGGCGGGCCAAGTTGTAGAGCTGACATCAACCGAGTTTGACCTTTTGGCCACACTGATGAGCGCGCCGGGACGGGTGTTTGCCCGCGCCAATTTGCTGGAAGCCGTGCAGGGCGTGGCTTCTGAATCATACGAACGCACTATAGACGCTCACATCAAAAACCTGCGCCGCAAGATCGAGCCTGACCCGGCCAATCCGCGTTATGTCGTCACAGTGCGGGGCGTAGGCTACCGCGTTGACGATTCGGCCCAGGCTTGAAGATGAACCGTAACTATTCAGCCTACCCTCCCGCAGGTTACAAAGGTGGCTGCCAGAGCAAGCTGACGACCTTGGTTGAGCTGTGCTTATTCATCTGAAAGCGTTTAAACCTGCGGGAGGGTGAGTAATTGCGATGAACCTATATCAAAAAGGTTTGCTGGCGTTTGCGGTCGTCATTTTGATTGCAGTGGTGACCGTGGCAGTCCTCGTTGGGCAGCGCACATCAGCCGAGTTTCGCACTTATGCCATTTTGTATGGCAACCGCGCCCAAAGCCTCGCGCTGACCCTGACTGACTATTACGCCAATCAAGGCAGTTGGGCTGGGCTGCAAGACGCGCTGCCCAGCCTGGCCGTTGGGCCTGGCCGAGGCGGTGGCCGCGGCGAGCAAGCCGGCAACAATTGGGATTTTAGTGTGGCCGATGCCAGGCGCTACATTGTGGCAAGCTCAAAAGGCGCACCGGCAGGGCAACTGTCTGGCGACGAGGCGCAGCAAGCGCTGTCGCTCATCGTTGACGACCAGACTGTTGGCTACCTGGTGGTGGACCGCCAGGCGGCCATATCGCTTGACGTGCCAGCCGAATTGTTTTTGGGGCGCGTGCGAGATGCTCTGTTGCTGGGGGGGCTGTTGGCCTTTGCCGCAGCACTACTGGCAGCCGTGCTGCTGATGCGGAGCATCGTGGCGCCGGTGCGCGAGTTAACCCAGGCGGCGCAAACCATCGCCGCCGGAAACCTGGCCGTGCGCGCCTCGGTGCGCGGCCGTGACGAGATTGCGCGCCTGGCCGAAACGTTCAACTCGATGGCAGCCAATCTCCAACACGCCCAAGACCTGCGCAAGGCACAGACAGCCGATATTGCTCACGAGCTCCGCAACCCGCTAACGATCTTGCAGGGGACACTAGAGGCGCTGGCCGACAGGGTTTATGAGCCTGGGCCAGAGAACATCCAACCGGCGCTGGACCAGGTGCACATGCTCAACCGGCTGGTGGATGATTTGCGCACATTGGCTCAGGCCGATGCGGGCGAGCTGCGTCTGGAAAAGCGCCAGGTAGATTTGCGCGAGTTGTTGAGCCGGGCCGTGGGAATCTATCGTGAGCCGCTGGCCCAAAGGGGCATCGCGCTCAACGCCACCTTGGCAGAACACCTGCCCAAGGTCAACGCCGATTACGAACGATTGACGCAAGCCGTCAATAACGTTTTGGGCAACGCCGCGCGTTACGTGCCAAAAGGGTGCGAGGTGCGCGTCACCTTGGAAACGAAAGAGGGAGGAGCGATGATACGCGTCGCTGACAATGGCCCTGGCGTTCCGCAAGAGGCGCTGCCCAGGCTCTTTGAGCGATTTTGGCGGGGGGAGCTTTCCCGCAGCCGCGCCACAGGCGGGTCGGGGTTGGGGTTGGCAATCGCTCGCCATGTGGTCGAGGCGCACGGCGGGCGCGTGTGGGCCGAAACGACGCCGGGCGGCGGCCTGACAATTGGCTTGTGGCTGCCGGTTGAATGATCTTGCTCTCAAATATGGCTTGATGATGTCTTTGGGCAAGACTCGCCTCTCACAATTGACGCTACTTTGAACGACCTCCCGCAATTCCTAACTGATGCCAAACGCCGGGCGATACAAGCCGTACCTGCGTTTGGCCTTTGGCGTCTTACATAGTGAAATATTGCGAGACAAATTGTGGCTCCTGAATACGAATTGCTACGGCGCGCTCACCAATTCGACCAGCAAGCCCTGGGTGAAATTTATGATACCTACAGCCCTGGCCTGTATCGTTATGCCATGCGACAACTTGGCGATACTGACCTGTCGGAAGAATGCGTGGCAGAAACATTTAGCCGCTTTTTGCATGCTTTGCGCAATGGCGGAGGCCCTACGGATCACTTGCAAGCCTATTTGTACCGCGTGGCGCACAACTGGATTACCGACCGGTGGCGACGCCAACCATTGCCAGCCGTGCCGTTGGAAGAAGATTTGCGCGCCGACGCAGAAGCCGAGCCTTCTCAAGCCGTAGCGCAGCAAATGGAACAGGAACGGGCGCGCGCAGCGATGGCTTGCCTGACGCCCGAACAGCGCCAGGTTATCATGCTTAAATTCCTGGAAGGTTGGGAGAACAAAGAAATTGCCCAATCACTTGGCAAACCCATTGGGGCTGTCAAGGCTCTGCAGCACCGCGCCATAGAATCATTGCGGCGCATGCTTGTCAAAGCTGAGCAGCTAGAGTCAAGCAAGTGAGATTGGATAGACTGGAAAGATCATTATGAACGAGCCGAATGAACCCATTGATCCGCGAGTGCGGCAAAGCTTGGAACAACTTGTCATTGTGCCTCCGCGTGATGCGCAAGCGGCCGCGCGTGGCCGGGCGCAATTCCTGGCCCAGGCCGAATCGTTGAGCCGGGGCGTATCTCGGGCAGATGTCCCGCGTCATACAGGGTGGAGCAAGTTAATCCAAAATCCGTTTGAAAGAAAGGAGCATTTTGCAATGACCACCCTAATGACAGTTGTTTTGATTGTGTCTTTAGCTTTAGGCGGGACAGGCGCTGCGGTGTATGCAGCGCAAGATGACCTGCCCACCGAGCCGCTATATGGCGTCAAGACCTTGAGCGAGGATGTGCGCCTGGGATTGACAGGCAACCCAGAAGCGCAAGTTAAGTTATCGTTAGAGTTTGCCAATCGGCGCATGGGAGAGATCGAGTCCCTTAATGTTGGTGGTGTTGTGCCACCCGATCCGGTTGCCACTCGCCTACAAGCACAATTGGATAATGCGCTTCACGTTGCGGCTGGCATGGACGACGCTGGCTTGAATCGGGCCTTGATCCAGGTGCAGGCGGCAATTGAGCAACAGACCCAACGCATGGCGCAGGTGCAGGCCAACGCGCCAGAAGAGGCACAGCCGATTTTGGCGCGAGTGCAAGCCATGCTGGCCGAACGGCGCGCGCTGGCCCAGATGGGTTTGGAAGATCCGCTGGCTTTCCGGCAGCGCCAACGAACACGAATCGGCGAACCGCAGCCAACACCGCTTCACACACCGGGCAGTGGCATTGGGCCTGGTCCTGGCATCAGCCAGACGGTCACGCCGGGCAATGGTTTTGGGCCTGGCCCCGGCATCAGCTTGACTGTTGCGCCGGGTAACGGTTTTGGGCCTGGCCCCGGTATCAGCCTGACGGTGACACCCAGCGGCCCGTTCGGTCCTGGGGCCGGCATCAGCCAAACAGTGACACCGGGCAATGGTTTTGGCCCTGGCCCTGGCATTAGCCAAACAGTGACACCGGGCAATGGTTTTGGCCCCGGCCCTGGCATTAGCCAGACGGTCACATCGGGAGGTGGTTATGGCCCTGGCCCGCAGGTGACGCTCACACCGGCTAGCGGCAGTGGAAATGGCGGCAATCCGCAGCCAACGCCTGAACCAGGTGGTGGGGGCAATCCACAACCGACACCTGTTCCGGGCAGTGGTGGAAATCTTACACCAACACCCAAACCAAGCGGCGGCAGTCGTCCATAGACTGGGCTTAAAGATAACAACGCTTATAGGGGCGCGGTGACCGCGCCCCTATTTGTTTAACAGCAGTTGGCTACTAATAACGCCGGCCCCGTACCTAGCACCCACTTTTCGCGTCTTATATTGCAGAAATAGCAAATCTCCTACGGTTGGGGATGAGCATCTCCGCACACTCCGCACGCGGAGATGCTCTGTCCCCTATGAAAAATCAGCATCGTGCTGCGGAGGTGCATTATAAGATCATGGTTGCCTAACACAAACCCCATCCTCAGACTCGTTTCTCAATTTTAGAATATTACCCCCAACTATCAATAGGAGAAAATAAAAAAATGAAGACGAGAATGGTCGTCACAGTGATTGCCATTAGCATGTTGGCCTTTACTAGCATTGTTCCAACGGTTGCCCTGGCGCAAGACGGCGGAGGTTTCCGCGCATTGGCAGGTGAGGCGGCAAAGACATTCCAACTTCCCGCTGGATTTGAAAAAGTGACGGGCGAAAAAATAGCGAGTCTCGGTTTGGCCGTTGAGCGTTATCAACAGCAGTTTGGCAAGGCGCTTGTGCTCGGCGGTCAGTTGACCATTTACCGCAACGCAAATGGCGAAGCGGCCGTGGTGATTGGCGCGCACTATCCCAACCTGGTGGCGCGCAACCAGGTGCGCCTGGACAATGCCGCCGCCCGCAAAATCGCGGCAGCCAAGCTGGGCGACGAGGGCGAATGGTTCATTGACCTGATGATTGACCCCAAGACAGAATGTTACTTTTACCGGGTCGAGAACCGGCGCTTTGACAGCCGCTGGTTTTATTGGATAGACGCCGAAAGCGGCAAGGTGGTCAATGCCTACGATGGCTTGACCACAGGCACAGGCATTGGCGTGTTGGGTGATACCAAAGACCTGACCGGGCTCACGCTCTATGTCAGCGGCGTTTACCAGCTCAAAACGCCCGACGGCCGCCAGGTGACCTATGACGCCAGGAACAAGCAGAGGCTGCCCGGTACCTTGGCCACCGACAGCAACGACATTTGGAATTTGCTGGGGCGCACCTCGCCAGGGCAACCTGCGCTGGTAGATGCTCACTTTTATGCTCGCGTTACCGACAGTTACTACCTGGGCAAGCACAGTTTTAACTGGAAGACCTACTACTCGCAAGGCATGGTGTCGTCGGCCCATCTTGGACGGAACTATAACAACGCCTACTGGAATGGCTCTCAGATGGCTTATGGCGACGGCGATGGCGTCACTTTTCGCGAACTGAGCGGAGACTTGGACGTGGTGGCGCACGAATTGAGCCACGGCGTAACCGAAGCCACCAGCGACCTGATCTATTCCTACGAATCGGGCGCATTGAACGAGGCCTTTTCTGATATCATGGGAACTGCCGCCGAGTTTTACTACGGCACCGGCAATTGGACCATTGGCGAAGATATTACGATTGGCGACAATGGCATTCGCAACATGGCCGATCCCAACGAGGATGGCGACCCATCACACTATCTTGATCGCTACACCGGCACCAGCGATAATGGCGGCGTGCACACCAATAGCGGCATTGCCAATCACTGGTTCTACTTGCTGGTGGAGGGCGGCCAAAACGCCAACCCTCTCCGCGCCACCGGCACCGACGTGGTGGGCATTGGCCTTACACAGGCCGAGCAGATTGCCTTTTTGGGCTTTACGGCCTTGCCCGCCGATGCCACCTTCTGCAATGCTCGCGCTTCAACCGTTGCCGTGGCCGGCAGTTATGCGGCAAATGTGGCCGATGCTTGGGATGAAGTGGGTGTGACTGTAGCCCTGTGCGGACAATAACATTTTCTATCTTCATAGGTAACTACTCAGCAGCCTGAGCGTCCTTCGGCCTTGCTCAGGATAAGCGCCGCGCTCCTTCGACTGCGTTTCGCTCCGCTCAGGCTGCGCGGCGCGTAGCCTGCACTGTCGGCAGACAGGTCGAAGGGTGCAGGCTGAGTAGTTACCTTCATAGACTGAAACAAGAGGGAGCGAGATGACCTTGCTCCCTCTTTTATTTCAACAGTAGACATTATCGGAAATAGCAGGACTGGCATCCCCATGCCAGTCCGCCAACGTATGGGGATACGTTGGCTACGTTATTTCCGATAAACTCTATTATCGGAAATAGCAGGACTGGCATCCCCATGCCAGTCCGCCAACGCATGGGGATACGTTGGCTAGGTTATTTCCGATAAACTCTGACGAGCGGCGCTGGCCTGCGGCTTTTTTTGTTTGCCATTCAAAAGGCCGGGATGCTGCGGATTCACACAATCTTCAAAATGCGTTCACAACCCCTTCACACTGTTTTGGTATGATAAAGCCAGAATTAAGCAGGAAAGATACCTGCGACGAAAAAGTAATGGTGTAAAAGGAGACAATAATGTCCAAGTCAAATGTAATCTCTAGTCAGACCCGCAACAACTGGCTGATTGACGCCGCAGTGTTTGTGAGCGCGCTCATCGCCTCGTTGTCGGGCATCTACTTTTTGTTTTTGCCTTCGGGCGGCTACCAGGGCGGGCGAAATCTCTGGTATGGCGTGACGATTCTGTTTGATCGCCACACCTGGGATGACCTGCACACATGGACCGGTGTGGCCATGATTGCAGCGGTCGTGATTCACTTTGCCATTCACTGGAAGTGGGTGGTAAGCATGGTGGGCCGTGTTGCCAAAGAATTGACCGGCCAGGGCGCGCGCATGAACGCGCGTGGGCGTTTCAACGTGGCGCTCGATGCGCTGGTTGGCATCAGCTTTTTGCTCGCGGCGGTTTCGGGCGTGTACTTGCTATTTGTGCCCGGCGGCTCGCGCGGTGTCAATGCAACCACAGCTTTCTTGTTCGCCAATACCACCTGGGATTTGATTCACACCTGGTCTGGCGTAGTAATGATTATCGCGGCAGTGATTCACTTTGCCATCCACTGGCGGTGGGTGATCAATGTGACAAAAAAGGTCTTTGTTTCGCTATGGCTTCGGCCATCGTTAGCATCGTAAATTCACAACGGCGCGGGCGGCTGACGCCCGCATCAGATAAAAAAAAGAGAGGAATAACAATGTTTAAGAAAATTTTGATCGGAGCACTGTTGATTGGGTTGATTGGGGCGCTGGTGGCAGGCGCCGTGATCCGCACGGCAAGCACAAGCGGCGCGGAAAAAGCCCGCGGGCAAGGTTATGGGCGTAGTGAACAGGCTGATTCTTACGGGGCCGACGCGGCCGGCCAGGGACGTGGTGGACAGGCCAACTCTTACGAGACTGACCTGGTCGGCCAGGGGCGTGGTGGCGGCCGGGGGCAAGATGGCGCTACTGGGCATGTCACTGACATTGATCCGGCTACCTTGAACAATGCGCTGGGATCAGTGGCGACAGGCACGTTGAGCGAGGCTGAGATTGAAGGCATCCTCTATATGCGCGAAGAAGAAAAGCTGGCGCACGATGTCTACCTGGCGCTGTACGACAAGTGGGGACTGCCCATCTTTCAAAACATCGCCAACAGTGAGCAGACGCATACCGAGGCTGTCAAGACTTTGATTGATCGTTATGGTCTGCAAGACCCGGCGGCGGGCCAAGCAGCCGGCCTCTTTGCCAATGCAGAGCTTCAAGGGCTGTACAATCAATTGGTTGCGGAAGGCAGCCAATCGCTGGCCGGCGCGCTGCGCACAGGAGGCGCCATCGAGGAAATTGACATTCTCGATCTGGAAAAGCACATTGCCCAAACCGACCAGGCCGACATCAAGTTGGTATACGAAAATCTGACAAAAGGCTCTCAAAATCACCTGCGGTCTTTTGCCGCCACGCTCCAGACGCAGACGGGCACAGTTTACGAGCCTCAATATCTCAGCCAGGCGGCTTATGAGGCAATTGTCGGCGGCGCTATCGAAAGAGGCGGACGCGGGCGGCGCGGTTAATGGCACATATTTTTAAAACAAGTAAAATAGACAAGATCATTCAAAGCATAACCGATTAGCTTGGAAAAAGCACCTTGTGCCAGTACAAAGGTGCTTTTTCCCCGGTTTTTTTTGATGAACACAGCAAAACCAGAATTCAGGAGGTTCTATGGTCACATTGTTTGGTAAACGCATTCGCATCTTTCGCCCCAAGAGCATCTGGCTCCGCAAAATCGTCCAGTGGGGCTTTTTCATCCTGATTGCGCTGATTGCAATCAATCACACCCTGGCAGAAAGCGGCACAGCCATCCCACTATTGGCAAACGCCAGCCTGCACGCTGTTTGTCCATTTGGTGGCATCGTGACGATTTACCAGTTCGCCACAGTGGGGACCTTTGTGCAAAAGATTCACCAGTCATCCTTTGTCCTGATGATTATTAGCCTGTTGCTGGCAATTCTGTTTGGGCCAGTGTTTTGCGGTTGGGTGTGCCCACTGGGCACCATCCAAGAATGGGTGAGCGGGTTTGGGCGCAAGCTTTTCCGCCGCCGCTTTAACCATTTCGTCCCAGCCAGGCTAGACCGGGCGCTGCGCTTTTTGCGCTATGGTGTGCTGGCGTGGGTGCTGTACATGACGGCCGTGACCGGCACGCTGATTTTTTCCACATACGACCCGTACTTTGCCCTGTTCAACTTTTGGACCAGCGAAGTGTCCATCATTGGACTAGTCATTTTGGGTATAACCCTTGGGCTGTCGCTCTTGGTCGAGCGGCCCTGGTGCAAATATGCCTGCCCGTATGGGGCGCTATTGGGCATTACAAACTTGTTTCGCGTGTTTGGCATCCGCCGCAACGAAACCACCTGCAAAGCCGACGGCGCTTGCTCAATCATGTGCCCAATGAACATTCCGGTAGATAGCGTCACAGTCGTGCGCGATCACCAGTGCATCTCGTGCCTGGAATGCACATCCGAAGCTATCTGCCCGGTTGCCAAAACTGTTCAATTCTCGACGCGAGGTGTCAAATGACGCTAACATCCAAACCACTGGCGGCCTTGCTGATCGTCATTCTGTTCGGCGGGATTTTCTTTTCTAGCGCGATGGGGTGGTGGCAGACCGACTCTACCAAACAAGCCGCCAAATACACCAGCGGCGAGTTTGCCGGCCAGGCCAACCCGGCCGATATTCGCGGCTCGTACACCTTGGGCGATGTGGAAAAGAATTTTGGCATCGCCCCAGCCGTGCTGGCCGAGGCTTTTGGCGTGAAAAGTGACAACTTGGCCGAGTTTGCCGTCAAAGAGCTAGAAGGATTATATGCCGGCAGCGAACAAGAAATCGGCACGGCTTCGGTGCGCCTGTTTGTGGCCTTTTACAACGGGCTGCCCTATGATTTGAGCATCGATATTTACCTGCCCGAATCGGCAGCCGCGCTGCTGCGCGCGCGCAACTTGAGCAGTGAGCAGGCTACCTACCTGGCCGCTCACACTGTGCCCAATCTGGGCGCCGCGCCGCAGGCCACCCAAGCGCCAGAGGCCCAACCTACGCCGCACGCCACCAGCACTGATCGCCTCGTCAAGGGATCGACCACGTTTGCTGATCTGCTTAGTTGGGGCGTTTCAAAAGAGGTGATTGAAACAGTGCTGGGTATGCCCATGCCTGCCGCGCCGGGGATAAAGGTCAAGGACTATTGCGCCGAGAAAGGGTTGAGCTTTGAAACAATCAAAAGCTCTCTGCAAGCTGAGGTGGACAAGCTTCAATAAACTGTTTTGTGTTCATCAAACCGTGATTGTCGGCGCAACTGCGCGATGCAAAACGCCAGGCAGCTTGGAACCGCCTGGCGTTACTGTTTTAATGGGCACTCGCAGTCAATCTTGTCCTATCTGGCTGAGGTCAGCCCCGCAGCGTGGGCAGGTGTTTGCTTCTTCGCCGACGGTCGCGCCACACTCGGAACATTCGTAGATAGTTTCTTCTACCTGGCTCAAGTCGTCTCCACAACGAGGGCAAACGGTCGCTTCTTCGCCAACAACCTCGCCGCACACAGAACATTCATAGCGATACGCTTTTGCCCTGGCTCGGATGATGGGCCAGTCGGGCCAGGTGATTGCCAGGCCCAACAAAGCGCCGCCGATGCCGCCCACTATGAGGAAGCGGATTATGGCCAAGACAATAGATATTAGTTTAATGGAATCCGTGACAAGAAAATCGTACAACGGCCCAAGCGAGAGAAATATGCGGAAAATGACCTCGTTGCACAGGCCATATGACCCAAAGCCAAACGCGCCTGCCAGCGCCAGCGCCCCAATTTGCCGCCAGCTTTTTTGGGCCACACCCAGCGCCGCGCCAACGCAGACGCCTATGATGCCATATCGCACTATCGCAGCAACCAAAAAAGCTGTATCAAAAGAAAGGTTTCGAAAATGAAAATAATAGTACAAGTCCTCGAATGGATAAGTGAGAATAAAAGCCGTGCCCCATCCCAACGCCCCCAGGCCGGCAAAGACACCCAATTTGCAATTGGGGCGGGCGGCTAACCAAAGCCCTGCGGCCCCCGCGCCAGCAGCCAAAGCAAAAAGCACAGCAGAAAGTATCAGCCCACAACGCAGAGTGGCAATGGCCGCATCGGCTATGGCAAAGCTGGCTGCAAAAGCCGCCGCGCTCCACCCGGCTATTTTAAAAACCTGCCCCCAGGTTAGGGCCTGCTGCTCCAAAACATCTTGTTGAGCTTCCAACAGGTTTTGCTGCGCTTCTTCAAACTTGGGGTCAAGGCGAGCAGCCTCGCCATAAGCGGCAATAGCCTGCTCACTTTGCCCCAGCTCTTCCAAAATAATGCCGCGCAAGTTGTGCGCCTCGGCCAGGGTAGGGTCTAGCTGGATAGCCGCCTCACATTCCTGCAAGGCAGAATTGAGGTCTGCGTTCGCTTCTAGGCTATAGGCTTGCTCCAGGTGTTGTTGCGTTTTATCCATTGCACTCCTTGGCCGCCGACAAGATGATTGGATTATATACTGGCGTTGCCAAGTGTCAAGAGAGACCCTTTTCCTCCCTCGCCTACCTCACCTACAATCCATCCAGCCTGCCCCTGGGCAGCAAAGAGCTTGAGCAACACATCTACCCTTTCCCGCGAGACAGATACCAACAGCCCGCCCGATGTTTCGGGCGTAAAAAGCAATTGTCGCATTTCTTCGGGGATGTCAGGGGCAAAGCTCACGTGCCGCTGGTAGCACTGTTGATTGCGACACGCCCCGCCAGGAAAGAGCCATTGCTCGGCATAGCCTTTTGCGCCTTCAAGAAAGGGCAGCTTGTCCACGTAAAAGCGCAATTGCGCGCCGCTTTTTTCGGCCATCTCACAGGCATGTCCAAGCAGCGCAAAGCCGGTGATGTCTGTGCAGGCATTCACGCCCACTTGTTGGATGAGCAGCGCGGCCTGGCGATTGAGCTTTTTCATGCTCTCAACCGCGGCGGCTAGGTGGGCAGGCTCGGCCACATCGCCTTTGGCCGCCGTGGTGATGATGCCCACGCCCAGAGGCTTGGTGAGGATCAACACGTCGCCGGGCCGCGCCCCCGCCTTGGTCAAGATGCGCTCGGGGTGAATCAGCCCCATCACCGCCAGGCCATATTTAGGCTCGTTGTCGTCTATGGTGTGGCCGCCCGCCAGCACGCCGCCCGCTTCGCGCACCTTTTCCGCGCCGCCGCGCAAAATCTCGCTAATCGTCTCTGGCGGCAGCTTGGGCGGAAAGCCGCAGATATTGAGCGCCAGCGCTACCTCGCCGCCCATGGCGTACACATCGCTCATGGCGTTGGCGGCGGCAATCGCGCCGTAATCGTAAGGATCGTCTACCACCGGCGTGAAAAAGTCTAGCGTCTGGATGACGGCGACCCCGTCGTTGATTTTATAGACAGCCGCGTCGTCGCTAATTTCTAACCCAACCAGCAAGCACGGGTATTGCTCGGCGCGGAACAGCCCCTGCAGTGGGCGCAAAACTTGCGCCAGGGTTTCTGGCCCCATCTTGGCTGCTCAACCGGCGGCGCTGGTCAGGGAAGTCAAACGAATCTTTTGCTCACTCATAGCTAATCCTTTTTTGGACACGGATGCGCACAGATTGTAAAATAACTGCTCAGCCTTACACAGAGTTACGCAGAGAACGCACAGAGAAGAAAAGGAAAAACTCTACAAACTCACCACCTTGCCCGCTCTTAGTAGTGTCTCGGCAATGGCATACATGTTGGATACCTGACCCACGGCAATTTTATCTTTTAGCCCGTAATGCCCCAGGCACGTGCCGCACACCAGGATTTCAATGCCCTGGTCGCACAAGGCTTGCAAATCCTCCATCACCTCCGAGCCGTGCACAACCAGCTTGACACCGCTATTGAAAAAGATGATGGCATCGGGCAGGGGCTGAACTTCGCCCAGCGTGTGGAAAAAGGCGCGGACGAGGATGTGCCCCAGCGTCTCATCGCCGCGCCCCATAAACTCGCTGGGAATAGCCAGCACCAGCGGCCCGGCGGCAGGCAAGGCGCCAGGTTGCTCCACAGAAACCTGGTTTGCAGTTTCCCCTTTTGCAATGTTCAGGTAAATACCATCTGCCCGCGTTTCGGCCTGCACGGTGCAGCCAGCCTTTTCGGCCATGCGGGTGACGTTTTGTTGGGACGTTTCGTTATCCACAATCGTCGTCACCGCGGGGCTTGCTTGCAAAGCCTTGCGGGTCAAAATTACGGGTTGAGGGCACGGCAGCCCTCGCGCGTCAACTGTTTTGTTCATGGTTTTCTCCCAGAATTTATTTTACAACCATCCCGTCAAGCGCGCCAGGAGACGGGTATATTCCACAAAATTCGGCCAAGATATGTCAGGCGGCACAGCGTGATCACAAGCCGGAATAAAGCCCCCCATTTCAAGCAGCGGCGGGACTACACGCATGACCTCGGATCGCATAGTTTCACCGCCGGCCGCCAGGGCGCGCTTGTCTATGCCCCCGATAAAAGCTATCTGCGTCCCATAGCGGCGGCGGTAAGCCACAATATCATTGCCGGCGGCCACCTCAACCGGGTAACAGCAATTAAAGCCCGCCTCGATCCAAATCGGCAAGAGTTCGGCCATGTACCCATCGCAATGCATGCAAACCAAAGGGCAGCCGCTTGCCCTGATGGCCTGGATCCACTTTTCCCAGGTGGGCAGGAGGAAACGCCGGGTCATGGCCGGAGAGATCATGCTATGCATCTTGAATGCCATGCCCTCGGCGACTTGCACATAGTCTGCTTGCGCCCGCGCCAGGATAGCCCCCAATACCTGCGAGACAAAATCGGTCCAGGCTTGGATCATCTCTTGCACAAACTCTGGATCTTTGACCATCAGGACGCACAGTTTTTCAAGGCCGCACCATTCGCGCAGTTGCCAAAAAGGCCCCTTGATGTCTAGCCTCAGCACATGCTTTCGATTCCTCTGGGCAAGACAGCGCTCCTCAAAATCAGGCGGGAAACGGCCGGCATGGCAAGGATCATAGCGCCACTTGATCTTTTCCTCCCAATCTCGGCGGCTCTGCACTGGCGAGCTGTGCCACCTGCGGGTAACAAAATCCTTGGGCTCGCTGAGGTAGGTTAGATCATACTGGTCGGATATTTCGGTGATGGCCCCCATCCAATCCTGGACGATATAGTGGCCGTCGCGGTGCTCCAGCACTTTTTCTTCAAAGGCCGGCATCATTCTGAACGAGACGCCCAGGTTGAATGGAACGGGGGGCGATTCGCGCAGCGGAATCTCTAGGCATTGCATCAGATAGTCAGACCAGTTGACCCCCTCTGGCAGACCTTGCCCGCGCCAGGCCGCTAATGTAGATTCGCGTGGCCCGCCGGGACGGGGGCCGCCAGGCTGCAAAGTGACCTTGTCTGGCTTGCCAAAAAGCAGTGTTTGCCGAAAGCGTTCTTGCTCTGTCATAACCCTAGCCCTTGACACCCCCAGCCGTCAGGCCGCTGGTCAAGAACCTTTCAAAGACAAAAAACAACGCCATGACCGGCGCGCTGACGATGACGCTGCCGGCCATCAAAAAGTGGCGCGGCACCTCTTGGTTATTGAGCTGCTGCAAGCCCAGCGGCAAGGTCCACGCTGCTTGCGCATCCACCAGAAAAAGCAAGGCATACAAAAACTCGTTCCAGGCAATCATGAACACATACAATGCCACCGAGGTGATAGCCGGCGCAGCCAGGGGCAACACGATAAGCCGAATCACGCCGAGCCGCGTCGCACCATCAATCAACGCCGCCTCTTCAATCTCTTGAGGTATGGAGAGGAAATAACCGCGCAACATGTAAAGCGCCACGGGCAGCGTGCCCGCCAAGTAGATGACGGTGACGCCGACCGGGCTGCGCAATGGCAATCCGGTGGCGCGTTGCAACTGCACAAAAAAAACAAACAAGGGAATCGCAATCACGATGCTGGGAAACATGTAAACGAGCAGGACAAGGTTGCTGACCCCTTGCTTGCCGCGAAAGTCGAGCCGCGTGAGCGCATAGGCCGCCGGAATCGAGATGAGCAGGCTGATCAGCGACGCCAAGCCGGCGATGCTCAGGCTGTTGCGGATAAAAGCCGCAAAGTTATAACGGATCAATACCGCCGCATAGCTGCTGTTGCGCACAGCCGAAAGGCATGCCTCAGCGGCTGGATCGCCGATGCAGCCGAGCGGCGACAGCACCGTTTGCACATCCTGCCAGCGCGGGATCATGCGCAGCGGATTGACCTGCACGTCGCCGTATGGGCGGAACGACATGGTGAGCATCCAATAAAACGGAAAGACCGCGATGAGCGACAAGATCAGGATGCTCACAGCTATGAACGCCCGGCCGACACGGCGCTCCAACATCTCTCGAGAGACACGCTTTGCCATCCTCACACCTCCTGCGCGCTGAACCAGCGTTGGTAGGCCGCCGCCAGCGCCAGCAGCAGCAGCGCCAATAATACGCCAATCGCCGCTGCCACGCCAACGTCGCGCCGCGCAAACAGCCAATCGTAAATCTGGATGCTCAGCACATCGGTGCCGGCCACCCCGCCGGTGAGCAAAAAAACGTCTTCAAACTTGTAAAAATGAACGATAAAGCGCAGCAGAAATAGCGTTCCCAAACAGGCTTTTAACTGGGGCAGCGTGATATACCACAGGCTTTGAGATGGGCTTGCGCCATCCACCCGAGCCGCTTCGTACATATCGTCGGGAATCGCCTGCAGGCGAGCCAGGATGAACAGAAAGGCAAAAGGGAAAATGCGCCACGCTTCGAACAGAATGATTGTGATGAGGACGATGGGCAGCTTGATCTCTACCCCCAGGATATGCGCCGGCAGCGCGCGGGCCGTCAGCCAGGCCACGGGCGCGCCGCCGAAATGCTTGATCAGCGCATTGACGATGCCGATGTGCTTGTCTAACATCAGCCGCCAGATCAATGCGGACGAAATCAGCGGCGCGACGTATGGAAAGAGCAGGCAGGCGCGAAAGAGATTTCGCCCGGGGAATTTCTCGCGCGCGACCAGGGCCGCCCACAACCCAAGCAGCATGGTGAGCGCCGTGCTGGCAAAGGCATAGATCAGCGTCACTTGCAACCCGCCCCAAAAGCGCCGGTCGAGCCCGGCCGCGTAATTGTCGAGCGACAGCCGGCTAAAGTCGAACAGGTTGATCGTCGCCAAATCGCGCAGGCGGACCGTTTGGAAGCTGAGCGCCACATTCCAGATGACGGGGAACACTATAATCAGCAGCACCAGCGCCAGGGCGGGGGTCAGCAACAGGTAGGCCAGGCGCGCCTCGCGATGTCTAGGTCCTGATTTTTGACGAGTCATTGTTCATTCTTGAGATTGGCCGCGCGGGCGACGTTCGGACCGCGCCTGCGCGGCCAACCCGTGTCGCGCAGGCTACTTTTTAGATAACGCCTTCTGGAGTTCCTCGACCTGCGTTTGAATTTGCTGCGCAGCTTCTTCCGGGGTCAGGACGCCCTCGATTACCTCACCGATGGCCCTGGGAAAGACCAGGTCTTCATAAATCGCCGTCACCAACTTGAGCTCGCCCTCGTCAATGCCGAGCATGGTCAGGTTGTCCGCGCCGGCGATGATGGTCTGGAGCGCTGCCGCGCTGTAAAAGTCGCCCAAGGGGGCGCGGCGGTCCGTGCCAACCTCGAGCTGCGCCCATCCATCTACATAGGACGTGGGATTTTCCGGCGTGCCACGGCGCATGGGGAATTTGCCCTCTGCGCCCACGGCCAGCCAATCCAGATAGCCCTCGCTCAACCAGAACGCGACGAACTGCTGCGCGGCCACCGTGTCGGCGCCAGTGGTGATGCCCATGTACTGCACCTTGCCAAACTGGGCCGGGCCGCCATCTGGCCCGGAAAAGGCCGCCACAACGCCGCTGTTTTTGGCGATAAAGGCCGGGTCGGCGGCGCACTGGGGACAGTTGGGAAGCGCCGAGTCCACCAGGCCGGCCATCTCATCCAGGATAAAAGGCGACCACAACACCATGCCGGCCTCGCCGGCCAGGTAGGCCGCGCGGGTCTGGTTGTAGAACGTCGCGGTATCCTTGGGGCCATAGTTCGCCATCAGATCGGCGTAGACTCTGATGGCCGTGATCATCTCTGGCGTGTCGAGTGTGACCTTGCCGGCCCCGTCGGTCAGGTGGACGCCATTTGCCAGCGCAAAGTGCTCAAAAGTGCTTTGCGTGTGTGGGTGGCCCGGATCGGTGCCGGCCATGATGCCCGTGATCCCTTTCTTTTCCAGCGCCATCGCCGCGGCCACGATCTTTTCATAGTCGGTGGGCGGCTCGAGCCCCAATTCCTTGAACAGGTCGGCCCGGTAGACGAGCAATTGCCCCCACCCATCCGACGGCACGGCGGCAAACCCTTCGTCCACGGCGACCATCTTGAGCGCGCCCTTGGCAAACGTATTCACGTCGAGCGATTTGATCACATCCGTGGCTGCCGCGGCGTCCAAGATGCCGTCGCCATACCACCCGCCGACGAGCGTCACCGGCACAAACACCACATCGGGCAGCGTGCCGGCGGCAAAGTTGGCGGCCATGATTGTGCCCATGCTCACCTGATCCACCAGCACCAACTTGACATTGACGCCAGTCTTTTCAGTAAAGCGATCAATGATGGCCTGGGTCTTGGCAGCGCGATCAGGCTGGGTCTCAAAACTCCAAAAAGTGATGGTTGGGTTGGTCACGTTCACCGGGACCTCGACGGTTTGGATGATGGGTTGGGCGGTGACCTCGACCGTCTGAATGATGGTCTTGGGCGGCGCTTCTACTGTCATGATAGTTTGCCCGCCGCAGCCTGCCAGCAGCATAGCGCCAAGCATCGCAAACAAAACCAATGTTGCAAGAGTCATTTTTTTGTAAAGCACTGTATTTCTCCTCTGGTAGATTTTAAATTGGGGGACGCACACAACGCCCGCGTTGTCAGGCAAGAACGAGTTTAGGATTTTGTAATATTAGCCTCCTGTCGCAAGTAACCGAGCAGCAAGTCTCGTGTGGCCAGAGCTTCGGAATAGTCATCCAATTCAATCGTCCACCAGGCGCATTGGGTGGCAAGCAGGCCGTCAATTACCGGCCCCAAGGTAGTCATATCGTGTGGGGGGTGATGACGATCTGTTTCCCGCTCGTACACGTGCGCCTCGGTCAATCGCTCGGCAAACCTTTTAACAAAATCGAGCGCGGTCAGTTCGCCGCTCTGAACGCGCTGGCATGAAATAGCGTGCCCCACATCCAGTGTGATCATTGCCCCAGACTCGCGCGCCCAGGCCGCGACGTTTTCTGGATGGCTGGTCGGCCCCTGGCGCAGATTTTCCAGGCAGACCGTAATGCCCAGTTGGCGCGCTCGCTCGACCAGGCGCGCCAGGTTTTCTACAACCCGGCCAGACTCGATGGGAATACCTTTTTTGAGGCCCACGTGCACCGTAATAACCTGCTCGCCTCGGCCTTGCATCGCCTCAAACGCTGCCATGTAGATGCGCATGGCGCATTCGGCTGCAACGGGGTCATGGTGCCCGAATTCGTAGGCAGGAAAGAAAGCGTGGTAGCGAACAGGCACGCCAGCAGCGATCAATGGATCAACGTGTTGGGGAAGCAAATCAAAGGCTTCTGGGTCTGGCGAATATTCGAGCGCAAAGCCGTGTTCCCCGATCCAACGAAAGCGCTCGGGGTAGGTATGCCATTTGGCAGAAAGCGCGATGGTCAGAGAGCGTCCAACGCGCTGTGCGTTATGAGTTTGAATCATTACGCGACATCCTTGTAAAATACCCTCTAACATATAGGGGCACATTGGCCATGTTATTTCTCCAGCTTGACCGGCAGTACATTGACGGCCTTGACGAACAACTCGACCTCATCGCCGACCTTGAGTTCCATCTCGTCCAGCGATTCGACAGTGATGACCGATCCCATCACCGATTCAGCCGGGATGACGAACTTGATCTGTGCCATCACATCGCCGCGCTTGATGGCGGTCACTTTGGCCTTCAGTTGATTGCGCGCGCCAACCTTCATTTGTTTCACCTCCCTTCATCTGAAAATTTTCGTAAAACCCGCGTGTCGCCCACTCGCCGGGTGATTTTGAGATCATCCATATAATCCAGCAAGTGCATGATGTAGCGGCGCGTGGTATTGAACAAAGCTCGCGCTTGTTGGAGCGTGATAGGGCCTTCTCGTTTGATCCACGCCACAATTTCTGCCACCATCTGGTCAAAGACAGGACGCGCAAAATATTCTTCCTCTCCCACTTTGACCAGGTCGCCGCGGTCCACCATCGCCTGCAACAGTTCGGCGTCTATGCCATATTCGGTTCTAGCCGTCGTTGCCGTTGGCGGAGTGAAAGGCGCTTGCCGGTGGGCTTGCAACAGCCGGCGCGCTTTTTCTTCCTGTTGGGGAGTGATACGCACCTGATAATCGCTCAGGCGCACCGCCGTCACTTGTTCGGCAATTACGCCCGCCGCGGCGGCCTGTGAGATGACGAACCGAAAAACGTCTGGCTTTATCTCCAGGCGGCTGCGCAGGTCTTCCTTGGGCATAGCCGGGCGAAGCGGGTAGCGGCGGTGATAGCCGCTGAGCAGGCGGGTGATTTCTTGAACGAGCCGCTGCCAGCCCGCCTGGGAAACGAGGTAATTTCCGGCTGAAAGCAGGGGGGCGTTTGCGTCTGCGCCAAGTAGAATCACCTCTTCCGCAGCGATCAGGTCGGCCGCCGCCTGGCAAAATTCTGCGGGCGCCAGGCTGGTCCATTCCTGCAAGCGCAGCGTTTCAACAGGCGGCTTGTCTCCCAAGGTTCGCCTCAGGATATCGGGCGGCGCGCCTCGTTCCATCGTCTCCAAAGCCGCAATGACCGGTTGGCGATAGCGATAGTGACGTATGGGGTGCGGGTCGAGCACCACGCCGCCGCCTATGGTCACATTCATGGCCGGATGGCGCAAAACAAAGCGATCTCCCGCCGCGGCGACGGTGGGTTCGGCCAGGGACAATTGCGCCAAGGCTGTTTCGCCCGGCGCGATGCTATTGGCCGCCAACAGACGAACTTTGGCCTGGACATCTGCTGTGCCGATGAACAGCCGCCCTACCATTCCATCGCGCAGTCCGCTCATCACGCCGGGCAGGCAGCGCAGGCGGACATCCAGGCGCTTGGTGGGTTTGAGTTGGCCGGGGATGGTCAGCACGTTGCCGCGCTTCAAATCATTCACGGCCAGGTCAGGCAGATTGACGGCGACCCGCGTGCTGGGACGAGCTATTTCGATATTGTTCTTGTGTGTTTGCAAAGTGCGGATGCGGCCTTGTTTGCCGCCCGGCAAGACCTCCACTTCCTGGCCCATGCGCAGATCACCATCAATGAGCGCGCCGGTCGCCACAGTGCCAAAACCCCCAATGGTAAAGGCGCGATCAATCCACAGGCGGGGGCGTTCCACATCGAGGCGCGGCCGCGTCTCTTCGAGCACCTGATCCAGCGTCGCCACAAGCTGCGCCAGTCCCTCGCCAGTGACCGCCGACACGGCGACCAGTGGCGCATCAGCCAGGCTCGTGCCAGCCAATACGTCTCTTGTTTCCTCAACCGCCATCTCGACCAGTTCGGGGTCAACCATGTCCTTTTTTGTAATTGCCACCATGCCGCTCTGCACCTGCAACAGATCCAGAATAGCCAAATGCTCGCGGGTCTGGGGCATCACGCCATCGTTGGCAGCCACAACCAGGAGCGCCGCATCAATGCACCCCACACCGGCCAGCATGTTCTTGATAAACTGCTCGTGGCCCGGAACGTCAACGATGCTAATCTCTCGACCGCTGGGCAGGCGCAGCCAGGCAAAACCCAGGTCAATCGTCATGCCGCGCGCCTTTTCTTCTGGCAGGCGGTCTGGGTCAATGCCCGTCAGCGCCTTGACCAGGCACGACTTGCCATGATCTACGTGTCCGGCGGTTCCAACTACATGCATTAGCCCATCCTTGCAGAGAGGGCGGAGGGAATCGAACCCCCCATGGCTCGCAGCGCGAGTCCAACGCACGGTTTTGCAGACCGCGGGGAACCCAGTTCCATCGCCCTCGTCATCATCATATCTCTTGAATGGTCTCGATTTCTACCGCGCCGGCTTGAATAGCCTGACGCGCTGTTTCAGCATCCTCGCGCAAAATGCGGACGCACACGCCGCAATCCGAGCTGATCTGGCGCGGCACGGGTATCATTTTGCAGGCAATACCTTTTTCCTGCAACAGCTTTTCCACGCGCATAGCGTGGCTGGTGGCATGAACAAGAATGACAGCAAATTGATTCATAAGAATGTTGCACCACAGAGGCGCTGAGGACGCAGAGTTTAAATCCCGTTCTTTCTCGGCGCTCTCTGCGTCTCTGCGGTGAATTTTATCCTCTCAATTGTTTCATAGCATCGAGCGCAGCCTCGACTTCTTGTGTCGTGTTGAATGCGCCCAGCCCAAAGCGCACCGCGCCGCCTGGGAACGTGCCCAGTGTCTTGTGCGCAGCAGGCGCGCAGTGCAGCCCAATCCGGCACATGATCTCATGCTCATCGTCCAGGCGCAGGCCAACTTCTGAAGGCTCTAGCGCCGCGATGTTGAACAAAACTGTAGCCGTCTGTTGGGCTGCATCCAACGCACCGTAAACGGTCACACCGGGAATGTCTTGCAGTCCATCAATCAACTGCTGCGCCAGTTGCATCTCGTGGGCGCGAATGGCTTGCACTCCCCGCTCCTGCACCCAGCGGATGCCAGCGCACAAGCCAGCCAGCCCCACCACATTGAGCGTGCCGCTTTCGCACATATCCGGCAAAAATTCGGGCTGCTCTTCGCGCTCCGAGCGGCTGCCTGTGCCGCCGCGCTTGAGCGGCTCCAGGCGGTTCACATCCACGCGCTCGCCCACAACCAGCCCGCCTGTGCCCATTGGCCCATACAGCGACTTGTGGCCGGTAAACGCCAGCAAGTCAATGGCATCGGCTTGCATATCAATCGGATACGCCCCCGCCGTCTGCGCCGCGTCCACCAGCAACAGGGGCGCAGTTTGCCGCATCCTTGCCCGATGGCGCAGCATCTGTCCCACCTCGGCCACCGGCAAGAGCGTCCCCACCACATTCGAGGCATGATTGAGGGCAATCATCACCGTATTGGGTCGGATGGACGCTTCAACGTCAGCAGGGGCGAGGAATCCCTGCGGCGAACATTGAACAACTGTCAGTTCAATCCCTTTTCGCTCCAGCGCGCGCAGCGGTCGCATCACCGAGTTATGCTCCATGCTGCTGGTGATGATGTGGTCGCCGGGGCGCAGATAACCGCGCAGCGCCAGGTTGAGCGCCTCAGTCACATTGGCGCCAAAGACCACCCGCAGCGGATCAGGCGCGTTGAACAGGCCCGCCACGGCCTCGCGGGCGGCGTAGACGATGCGGGCCGAATCCACCGCCAGCCGGTGCCCGGCGCGGCCTGGGTTTGCGCCCACGTTGTTGATAAAGTGCGTCATGGCCTCGGCCACGCCCGGCGGCTTGGGCCATGAGGTTGCGGCGTTATCGAAATAGATCATTGCATCTCCAGGGCTGGACGAACGGCCAACGACCCATGACGAAGGTTCGTCGTTCGTCGTTCGTCATTTCGTAATCGTCAACTTGAACTCGTCGCCGCTTTGTTCCACTTGCACTTTGCAGCCGGTGTTTTCGGCCATGCGCCGCACGTTCTCGCGCGAGGTGACAGTATCCACCAAAACCTCGATGGGAAATTGGGCCGCCTCAATCGCCTTTTTAGCCAGGATAACCGGCTGAGGGCAAGACAACCCGCGAGCATCTACTGTGTTTGACATTTTTTCCTCCCCTACTTTTCACGCATCGTAAAGCCAATGGCCAGACAAACCACCAGCCCCAAAATCACCGCGCCCATGCCAAAGGGTGTCAGTCCCCCCACTTTCAGGACGCCTTCTGTCACCGTATCCGGGCTGCCGACTAAGCTAAAGTTGTGAGCGATTCCCGCGCCGACAATCATCCCCAGCACAAAGACTGCCGAGTCGCCGTCGCCTTCGCCCGAAAGGAACAATTGCCGCCCCGGGCAACCGCCTGCCAACGCAAACGCCAGGCCCGCCAACGCCATCCCCAGGAAATTCCACAGGTGGCTGCTGTGCGCCACCGGTTGCGGCGCAAAGCCAACCTTGAACTGGCCCAAAACCAGGTTGGTGACAAAGGCCACCACCACCAACGCGCCCACGCCGCTGATGAGGTGCATATCACGCATCAGGATCACGTCGCGCACTGCGCCCATGGTGCAAAAGCGGGTGCGCTGCGCGATAAAGCCAATGAGCAAACCCACACCCAGCGAGATGAACAGTGCGGCGTGCTGCGAGCCGGGGCCGCTGGCGCTGAAAAATATCGCGCCATCTTTGGTGAATTGAGGCTTGAACAGTAACAGCAATAGCAGGCCAACCATCAGCAAGGGCATGATCCAACCGACGGAGGTATACGTTTTGTGAGCGCGCCCCAGGTTATAGCCCGACTTGAGGAACCAGACGCCGACAGCAATGCCGCCTGTCAGCCCCAACAAGGCCGCGATGGCGTTGAGGTCGCCCCCCGCCAGGCGCAGCAGCGCCCGCCACGGGCAACCCAAAAAGGCCAGCGCGCCGATCATGGCAAACATGCCCAGCACAAAACGCGCGATGGGCGCGGAACCGGCGCGGGCTTTGAATTCGCGGAAAGCATAGGCAGCGATGAGCGAGCCCAGCACAAAACCAATGATTTCCGGGCGAATGTACTGGACGACGGCCGCGCGATGAAGACCCAGAGCGCCTGCAATGTCGCGTTCAAAGCAGGCTACGCAGATACCCATGTTGGGTGGGTTGCCCAACTTTTGCAAGAGGGGAGCTAGCAAGCCGATGGCGGCCCCGGCAGTGATGATACCCCAACGCGAGGCAAAAAAACGGGAGAGCCTTTCAGACATGGTGTTTTCCTCCATTGTAAAATTTTCCACGCATCCCCCGCGGGATACGACGTGGTTAAACAAAACTGCCGCCAGCACACATTGCTAGCGGCAGTGGAGAAACACCACAGCCTCAATCAGGGCACGACACGCTGCGCGCCGCCACCCTGCAACGTATGCAAGCAGCTCACAGGCCGCCGCCCGGCGGCCCGGAACATTGTTCAGGTTTGGCGGTGATGCAGCAATTTCATTGCTCTAAAACCTCCGTAGAATCACAGACATTCTACCACAAAATCATCCCCAGGCAAACTGGACAGCGGCGCTTTTGACATTGGCCTGTTTTGTTCTACAATAACAGCACAACAGCAAGGAGCCGACAATATGAAAGAGCAGGCAGTTAAGCAGGCTGGCGAGTTGATGCGTCAGGGTTATCATTGATCCGAGGCTATCACGCTCGCCGTGGGCGAGTATTTGCTTGGACAGATTGACAACCAAACGCTGCGCATGGCATCTGGGCTGGCAGGCGGTGTAGGCAACACCCGGCAGGAAATGTGCGGCGCGCTGAGCGGCGGTGTGCTGCTTATCGGCGCAATACACGGGCGCACTAACACCCAAGAGGACATTGGCCAATGCTGGGAACTGGCCGCGCAATACCGGGAGCGTTTTGCCCAAGAACTGGGCGCGACGCTTTGCTGCACCTTGCGGGCAAGCGGATATGGGCCGAGTGGAACACCTTGCTCGGCGCTGGTAGAGCGCGCTGCCAATATTTTGCTGGATGTTCTGAACGTGGAATCCACAAAGGCCAATGGATGAAATCGCGGCAATACTTGCGCACATCTGAAATCGCCCAGGCGGTCGGCGCTCACCCCAACACCGTTCGGCTATATGAAGTGTGGGGCTTTTTGCCGCCTATCCCGCGCAGCCCTGCAGGCTATCGCTTGTACACTGAAGCGCATCTCGACCAGATGCGCCTGGCGCGGCTGGCGCTGAACAGCAACTGGCCGGGGAAAAACGTCCGAGATTCGGCGGTCAAACTGGTGCGGCAGGCCGCTTCAGGCGACCTGGGCGGCGCGTTAGAAGCCGCCTATCGCCACCTGGCGCTGGTGCAGGCCGAGCGCGCCCAGGCCAAAGCCGCCGCAGACCTGCTTGAACGATGGGCGCAGGGCGCTGCCACAGATGCAACCACCGAACCCATGCAAATCCGCCCGGCAGCCAAATTGCTTGGCGTTTCTACCGATATGCTGCGCAACTGGGAACGCAATGGCCTGATACAAATACCCCGTCACCCGCGCAACGGCTACCGGCTTTATGGCGCAGCCGAGCTGGGCCGCCTGCGCGTCATTCGAACATTGCTCCGCGCCGGCTACAGCACAATGTCCATCTTGCGTATGCTGCTGCAATTTGACCAGGGCCTACGTCAAGGGCTTTGGCAAGCGCTAGATACCCCCTCGCCCGATGAGGATATCCTCTTTGCAACTGACCGCTGGCTTTCAGCCCTGGCCGAACAAGAACAATGCGCCGCAAACATTATCACCCAGTTGGAAACAATGATCGGCAAGCGGCACGAATAACCAAGCTCCCAAAATATTAACCCTCCACTTGCGAACCAATGTTTATTTGGTTCAGCACCAAGACAGAGATTTTTAAAATTTCCCCACATCGTCTTGAATGATGTGCCTACGCTGTAGCGCGCTTTGACTTGACCTCTCCTAACCCCTCCCATACCCTAGCAGGCTGTCGGAGAGCGGGCTGGTGGGCTCGTAGTGCGCGCTTCAGCGCGCTAACGCGCGCACTACGAACGGCTCTCTCCGACAAGCTCCTAGGGCTGGGGTGGGGATGGGTGAGGTCAATACCCTCCACTAAGCCACCAATGTTGTACAATCAATACAGACAAACAGATAGGAGGTTATCTACAATGTTACCGCAAGTCATTCAATTCAGTGAAGTGAGTCTGGACGGAAGGATGGATTGGTTTGCCGGCGATATGGGCCTGTATTATAGCTTGGCCGCCCGGTGGCAGCCAGATGCTATGCTTTCAGGCAGCGACACCATGCTTGCTGCCTATACTTCCATCGAGGATTTGGCTGAAACACCGCCGCAAGAGCTAAACCCGTTCCGCGTGCCATTTCTAGTCATCGTAGACAGCCGGGGACAAATCCGCAAGTGGCGGCGCATCAAAAGCGAACCTTACTGGCGCAATGCCATCGCCCTGTGTTCTCGTTCTACACCCAAAGAGCATCTGGATTATTTACAACGCTGTCAGGCAGATTACATTATTGCCGGCGACGAGCGGATAGATTTGCGGGCAGCGTTGGAAGAACTGAATGCTCGCTACCAGATCAAAACCGTTCGGGTGGACAGCGGCGGCAAGCTCAACGGGGCGCTGCTTCGCGCGGGGCTGGTAGATGAGGTAAGCGTGCTCATCCACCCATGCCTGGTGGGGGGCGCTTCGCCGCGCTCAATCTTTGTAGCGCCCGATCTAAACTCGCCCGAGGGTGTTATCTCGCTGCGGCTGATTCACGTCGAGACCGTGCAAGAAAACATTGTCTGGCTGCGATACGAGGTTGTCAAGTGACAAAGCCATCCACGCCATCAATCGTTGTGACTGATCTGAGCAAAGTATACCGCGTGCCAGAACGCCAAGAAGGCTTGCGGGCAGCGTTGAGCAGCCTGGTCCACCCCCGCCACAGCGATGTGCTGGCGGTTGACCGCATTTGTTTCGCGGTGCAGCCGGGTGAGATGGTGGGGTTCATCGGCCCAAACGGCGCAGGCAAAACAACCACGCTCAAGTTGCTGACGGGCCTGCTGTATCCTAGCAGCGGCGAGGCGCGCGTTGAAGGGTGGACGCCCTGGGAGCGCAAGCCTGAATTCTTGCGGCGCATCAGCATGGTGATGGGCAACAAGAGCCAAATGCTGTGGGATATCGCGCCGATGGATTCGTTTCGGGTGTTGGGCGAAATCTACCGCGTGCCACAAACAGAGTTTCGCCGCGCGTTGGACGAGCTGATCGAGCTGCTCGATATGCGCGAACTGCTCACCAAGCCGGTGCGCAACCTCTCGCTGGGCGAGCGGATGAAATGCGAACTGGTGGCCGGGCTGTTGCACCGCCCAGCAGTCTTGTTCCTCGATGAGCCGACGCTGGGGCTGGATGTCTCGATGCAGCTTCGCCTGCGCCGCTTTTTGGCCGAGTACAACCAACGCAGCGGTGTGACGGTGATTTTGACCAGCCATTACATGGCCGACGTGATGGCGCTTTGCCCGCGCGTCATCCTGATTCATCAGGGGCGTTTGCTCTACGACGGCGAGCTGAACGGCCTGGCGCAGCGATTGGCTCCTTTCAAGTTGCTGCGGGTGACCTTGAGAAACGAAAATGGCCACAACATTCAAGGCGCGCTTCCGCCAGGGGTTGAAATCACCGAGCAGGCTTCAAATCGGCTGACACTGCGCGCCAGCCGAGCCGACGCGCCTGCCATCACCGCGCACCTTCTTCAGGCATTGCCCGTGATTGATCTGGCGGTCGAGGACCCGCCCATCGAGGCCGTGATTGACCAAATCTACCAGGGAGGCAACGTATGAACCACCGGGGCGGCTGGGCGCTGGTCAAAAGCTTGTGGCTCTCGTGGATGCAGTACCGCAGCTTTTTCTTTCTGCTGGCGTTCGGGTGGATGATTCCACCGCTGATCTATCTCTTTGTCTGGTCAACTGCAGCGGGCAGCAAAACCATTGGCGGGCTGACGCGCGGCGAGTTTGTGGCCTATTACCTGGCGCTGATCCTGGTCAACCAGATCACCTACGCCCAAACCAACTGGACGGTGGGCGACCTGATTCGCTACGGGCAAATGAACCGTTTGCTGCTGCGCCCGCTGCATCCACTGTACGATGCAATCGCATCAGAGATGGCAGGCAAGGTGGTGTTCATGACCTTTGATGTGCCGGTGGTCATTATCTTGGCGCTGGTCTTGCGGCCAGAATGGCGCGCTGCCCCGCGCGATCTGCTGGCCTTTGTTCCGGCGCTGGCAATGGCCTGGGCCTTGCGCTTTTTTTGGGGCTATTGGCTGGCGCTGCTGGCTTTTTGGGCCACGCGAGCCGATGCATTGCTGGCAGTGCAAGACGCGCTCATCTTTTTGCTGGCGGGCCAGGTGGCGCCGATTGCGCTCTTACCAGGCGCGTTGCAAACAGCCGCCAGGGTGCTGCCCTTTCGGTATATGGTGGCCTTTCCGGTCGAGCTTGTCACGGGGCAATTGGATGCGGCCGGGCTGTGGAGCGGCCTGGCCGTGCAAGCCGGCTGGCTGGCAGCGGCGGTGGCGCTTTATGCCGTCTTGTGGAAGACCGGGCTGAAACGCTACGCGGCGGTTGGAGGATAGAGGAATGTACTATTTGCGTTTGATCGGCCATTTTATGCGCGCATCATTCCAGGAAGATGCCGCTTACCAGGCCAACTTTGTCATCAATCTACTACATTCCATCCTAAACTTGGCAACAGGCGTGCTGGGGGTGATGGTGCTGTTCGGCCAGGTCGAGGCGGTGAATGGCTGGAGCATGCCTGCAACCTTGGCGCTGCTGGGCGTTTACCTGACAATCGGCGCGCTGCGCTCGTTCTTTATTGGGCCAAGCCTGGAAGCGATGGCCGGGATGGACGGCGAAGTGTGGACCGGGCAATTTGATTTCACGCTGCTGCGCCCGGTGAACAAACAATTCCTGGCCAGTTTTCGCCGGTGGCATCTGTTCTCGCTATTTGACGTGGCGCTGGGGCTGGGAGTGATTGGAGTTGCCGTGGCACAACTGGGGCAAACGCTGACAGCGGCGCGTGTGTTGGCGTTTCTGGCCATGCTTGTTGCCAGCGTCTCGATTGTGTACGCCATTCTGTTAGCCTTTGCCGGATTGACCTTTTGGAGCCCGGGTGTGTTGTTTACCTGGATTTTCGACGGCCTGTTTCAAATGGCGCGCTACCCCGTGGGCTTGTACCCCGGCTGGCTGCGGCTGGTGCTGACGTGGGTGTTGCCGGTTGGTTTGATTACAACGGTCCCAGCCCAGGCCCTTAGCGGGGCGTTATCTATTGAAATGCTGGCAGGCAGCATCGCAATTGCAGGGATATTCCTCGTTGGCGCGTCGGTGCTGTTTCAGGTCGGGCTGCGGCGCTATGCCAGCGCCTCCAGCTAAAATCAGCCCATCAGTACACCGCCCCTGCCCGGTTTCCTAGCAGGCTGTCGGAGAGCGGGCTGGTAGGCTCGTAGTGCGCGCTTCAGCGCGCTAAAGCGCGCACTACGAACGGCCCTCTCCGACAAGCTCCTAGGACAACGACGAATGGCACAACCAGCTTTGGCGCAAGTTGCTCTACGCCGAGATTGTGCTACACTGTGACCATGCGCAAAATATTCTTCCTTTTGCAGTGTGCAGATATCTAACTCGATGATCAACGTTAATCACGTCACCAAGCGATTTGACACATGCATGGCCCTAGAGCAAGTCTCTTGCCAAATCTCGCAAGGCGAGGTCTTGGGAGTGCTGGGGCCAAATGGCGCGGGCAAGACTACTCTGTTCAAGCTCATTGCCGGCTTTCTCCATCCAGACGCGGGAGACATCCAATCCACCAGGCCAACCCGGCCCAGCATCGGCTTCAAGCCCGACCATCTCTTGTACCCAGGCAACATGCGTGTCAGGCAATATCTCGAGTTGGTGGCACAGTTGAGCAATATCGAACGGCTCCAAATCCCGCATGTGGTAGCCGCGGCGTTGGAACGGGTCAGGCTGACATCTGCCACTGACAAGCACATCAGAGAATGTTCCAAAGGCATGCGCCAGCGGCTGGGCCTGGCCCAGGTATTGATTGGCCACCCGTCTCTCTTGCTGATTGATGAGCCTTCGAATGGCCTGGACCCAGCCGGCCAGGCTGACATCTGCCGTCTCCTTCAGGAACTGCACGCCGATGGTCACACCATCGTGCTAAGCTCACATCAGCTTGCCGAGGTCAAACGGATTTGCACGCGCCTGATCATACTGAACCAGGGCAAAGTCCACTATGAAAATAGCATGGCGGGGGCATTGGCGCTCCGCCCGCATATCACAATCCAGGCCACCCAAGACCTGGTCGGTTTGCGTTCGCCCTTGGAATCGTTGCACCCGGGTGTGCATGTTGACGGGCCAATTATCAGGTTGGAGGATGAGGCGGTTAATGTGCGGCGAGAGGTCCTGCGCCTGATTGTGGAGGCTGGCCTGGATATTTGCCATCTTGAGCAACAGCGAGCTACGCTGGAAGAAATCTATGCAGAGGTCGTCCAATGACTCGACGCGTGCTTGCCCTGGCTGGCTATTTTGTGCGCAGCCTGCTGTTTTCGCTGGGCGGCAGCTTGCACATCCTGCTGGCGCTGGCAAGCTGGTTGGTCTTTTTTCCGCCCAATCAGCTGACGCCCCACGCCGATTACCATATCTTGCTGCTGGCAGGCCTAGGCGGCGTATTCACCTTTTTGGCAACTTTTACCATCGCCAGCCGCGCCAACCATGCCATGCATTATCCCCTACTGGTGCGCTTGCCCAGCCGCGTCGAGTACCTGTGGGCAGTGTTGGTCAGCGCACTGGTCTTTGGAACTGCCCTGCAGCTTTTGGTGGCGATTCTGGCCACTTTTCACGGCCCCACTTTTACGCTCTGGCACATTCTAGTCATCCCCATCGTCTGGCTGCCGATCAACGGCCTGTTGGCCGTGTTGGCGCTGCACGCCTCTGACCTGGTTGCTGACGGGTGGTCACGGATATATGTTTATGGCGTTTTGCTGGCCCTGGCGATTGGGCAAAAGATAAATTATGATTATGTCCAGCCTCTTCAAGCCTTGCCCATCAAGCAAGTGCTTGGCGCTCCCTTCTGGCCGTTCCAGGCCATCATTGACGCTATCCAGACCGGCTCTTTTAGCCCAGCCCAATCGCTGGCCCCAGTTGTGCTGGCACTGTGCGCGGCGTTTCTGTTTGCGCTGGCAAGCCAGTGGTTTATGGCCAAAGACTTGGTCTTGGCTGAGTAGGCTATTCTTGTCCGTAATGGGTGCGCCCGTAATTTTCCTGTTGACAAAGGCGATTTTCTGATATACAATATTCGCCAGAAGTCAGAAGTCAGACGTCAGACGTCTAACAAGAGGGTGTTAATGGGACCACTCAGAGGCACAAACCTGGCCCAACAGATACAACAATGGCTTCTCGAACACATTGAAAAAGGCATCTACCAGCCTGGCGAGCAACTTCCCGCTGAAACCGAACTAGCCTTGCAATTGGGCATTTCGCGCGCCACATTGCGTGAAGCCCTGCTCAACCTCGAAAGGCAAGGTATCGTCGTGCGCAAGCATGGCATCGGCACCTTTATCACCTCGGGCTACAACCAGCGGGTTGAAAGCGGGCTGGAGCAATTGGTCAGCACAATCGAGATGGCCAACAAGCAAGGGCTAGAAATCACCTTTAGCCGTTTGCAGGTGCGGCAAGAGCCAGCCGAGGCCGAAGAAGCAGAATTGTTGGGGCTTGCTTCTGGCAGCTCTCTTACCATCATCGAGCGGGCGATTTTGGTAGATGAGCAAGTGGTTGCCTATATGGTAGATGCCGTCCCCGCAAGTGTTCTTTCTGCGGCAGACATTAGCGAAACTTTTAACGGTTCGGTGCTGGATTTGCTGAAGCAAAAACATCCTCGCCAGGTGGCATGGGCCCGGGCAAACCTGGTGGCGTTGAATGCCGACGCCTTTCTATCAAAGCAACTAGACATCAAGCGCGGCCAAGCTATTTTGTTGATCAAGCAAGTCTCGTTTGACGATCAAGGACTAGCGATGGACTTGTCGCGGGGATATTTCATTCCCCAATTCTTTAGCTTTCATGTTGTGCGACGTTAGCCCCTTAACCTTAGCCTTAACCTTAGCCTCAGGAGAAAAACTATGATAGATTTGACCGTCAACAAGGAACGACTGGAACGCGCCGTGCGCCGGGCGCGGGAACGCAACATCATTATTCCCACCTTTGCGCAGATGAAAAATCCGGCCCTCATCCCTAGCTCAATCAAAACCAAGCTAAAGCAAGTGGGCTTGTGGGATGTTAACTCGCTCAACCTGTTTCGCATTATGTGGCGCAACCAGCCAGTGGCTCACGGCGGCGGCTTTGGCGGCGTGAATTTCATCGAATTCCCCAAGTCGCTCACCGGCGTAGATGCCCGCATCGTTGCCCTGGTTGGCAAGTGGTTCCCCACCGGCTCGCACAAAGTGGGTGCGGCCTTTGGCTGCCTGGCGCCCCGATTGATCACCGGCCAATTCGACCCCACCACGCAAAAGGCAGTTTGGCCCTCTACCGGCAATTATTGCCGCGGCGGCGCTTATGATTCAGCCTTGCTGGCCTGCCAATCTATTGCCATTTTGCCTGAGGGCATGAGCCGCGAGCGATTCAAGTGGCTCTCTAATATTGCCGGCGAGGTGATTGCCACCCCCGGCACTGAAAGCAACGTCAAGGAAATCTTTGACAAGTGCTGGGAGCTGCGCCGCTCTGGCCAAGACCTGGTGATCTTTAACCAATTTGATGAATTTGGCAACCACTTGTGGCATTATGATGTCACCGGCCATGCAATGGAAGAAGTGCTCAAGAAAACCTTGCGCCCCGGCCAAACGCTGAGCGGCTCGGTCTTTACCACCGGCTCGGCCGGCACCATCGGCTGCGGCGATTATTTAAAAGAGCTTTTCCCCGCCAGCAAGCTGGCTGCCAGCGAAGCGCTGCAGTGCCCTACCCTGCTCAGCAACGGCTTTGGCGCGCACCGCATCGAGGGCATTGGCGACAAGCACGTGCCGTGGATTCACAACATCAAGAACACTGACATGATAATGGCGATTGACGATGAATCAACTATGCAGCTTATTCGCCTGTTCAACGAGCGAGAAGGGCAAAAATATCTGGCCAAGCTAGGCGTGCCAGAAACCCTCATCGAACAATTGCCGCTGCTGGGCATTTCGAGCGTGGCCAACTTGCTCTCTGCCATCAAGATGACCAAGTGGTACGAATGGGGCAAGGGCGATGTGGTCATGACCGTGCTGACCGACTCGATGGAAATGTACCACAGCCGCCTGCGCGAACTGACCGCCGAGCGCGGCAAATTTACGGCCCACGACGCCGCGGTGGCCTATCACGAGCACCTGCTGGGGCAACGCACAGAAAACATTGAAGAGCTGAGCTACCCTGCCCGCAAACGCGTCCACAACCTGAAATACTATACCTGGGTAGAGCAGCAAGGCAAGACCTATGAAGAAATCCAGGCGCAGTGGTATGACCCCACTTACTGGTCGGGCATCCACCAGCAAGTGGATGAAATTGACGAGTTGATCAAGCAGTTTAACAAGATGACGGGTCTATTAAAATAAGTGGTAGATATGCAAACAATCACAGAGATTCAACGACGGGTGCAGGCATCGCGCGAGGACATTATTCGCTTTATGCGCGACATTTGCGCGATCCCTTCGATGGAATCGCAAATCGGCCCGGTGGGCGAGCGCATCCAGGCAGAGATGAGGAAACTGGGGTACGATGAAGCGCGTTTCGACAAGATGGGCAATACTGTTGGACGCATTGGAGATGGGCCAAAGGTGATTGTCTACGATTCGCACATTGACACCGTCGGCATTGGCGACCCCAACGAATGGGACTGGGACCCCTTTGTGGGCAAGGTGGAAGACGGCCGGCTGTATGCGCGCGGCGCGTGCGACGAAAAAGGCAGCACGCCCGGCATGGTGCATGGCCTGGCAATCGCCCGCGACCTGGGCCTGCTCGACGGCTACACGGTTTATTACTTGGGCAACATGGAAGAATGGTGCGACGGCATCGCGCCCAACGCCTTTGTTGAGGTTGATCCCAAGGTGCGGCCTGATTTTGTCGTCATCGGCGAGCCAACCCGGATGCAGGTCTATCGCGGACACAAAGGCCGCATCGAGTTGAAAATCACCGCGGCCGGCAGGTCGGCCCACGCGGCCACGCACTATCTGGGCGACAATGCCGTCTACAAGATGGCCGGCGTGATTGCGGCAATCCGCGACCTGGATCGCCGGATGCGCTTTGGCTTTGGCAGCCATCCGCTGCTGGGGCACGCTTCTGTCGCGGTGACCGATGTTTCGGCGCGCACGGCTTCGCTCAATGCCGTGCCAGATCAGTTTACGATCTACCTTGACCGGCGCATCACATTGAGCGAACCGCGCGAGCAGGTCATCGCGCAGGTCAAAGGTCTCATTCCCGATTATCAACAAGAGGAAATCACCGTACAAGAGTTGTTCTACGACACGCCCTCGTACACGGGTTTTGTCTTTCCTGTGGAAAAATACTATCCGGCCTGGGCGTTGGAAGACACCCATCCACTGGTGCAGGCGGGGCAACAGGCGCTCCAAGACTTGTGGGGCGAGGCGCGCCCGCTAGGCACTTGGGATTTCTCTACCAACGGCACCTATTGGGCAGGCAAGGCGCAGATTCCGGCTATCGGCCTTGGACCAGGCGATGAAGTCACCGCGCACACGATGAATGAGAATGTGCCGCTGGATGAGGTGGTGCGCGCCGCGGAATGGTATGCCTGGCTGCCCAAGGTGCTCGCAGAAAGAAATCGCTAAAAGGCAATGGTTCGGTTCTTTTGTCATTGCGAGACCCGTAGGGTCGAAGCAATCTCAATATTGCGAAAAAGAGAGTGCTTCGGCGCAAAAATCGCGCCTCGCAATAACAGCTTGAATAATCGCGTTAACAAAAATCAACCCAAAGGAGATACTTATGCGTAGTTTTTCTGGTCGTGATATCCTATCGCTCAAAGAGTTTGAGCGTCAGGAATTCTTTCGCGTGTTTGAGATCGCAGCCAAGTTGGAGCCTATTGCGCGCAATCGCCACAATAGCGATTTGCTCAAAGAAAAGACACTGGTGACGGCGTTCTACCAGCCCTCTACCCGCACGCGCCTGGCGCACGAGGCAGCCATGCACCGCCTTGGCGGGCATGTGACCGGCTTTTCGGATGCCAAGATGACGCGCGCCGGTGACTTTTACCAGGAATCCATCAAAGACACCGTCAAGATGCTGGAATTTTACGGCGATGTGATCGTGATGCGCCACTTTCAGCAGGGCGCGCCACACGAGGCCGCCAAATGGGCCTCTATCCCCATCATCAACGGCGGTGACGGCTGGGGCGAGCATCCTACCCAAATCCTCACCGACCTGTACACTGTGCTGCAGGAAAAGGGCCACATTGATGGCCTCAACTGGCTGGCGGTGGGCGATATGCGCATGCGCACAATGCACTCGCTGGGTTATGCGCTGACCCAGTTCGATTGTCCCATTACCTTTGTCTCGCCGCCAGACATGTCGCTGACCGACGAATTCAAGGCCGAGCTAAAGCAGTATAGCCTGAATTTCTCCGAGGCCGAACACGTAGAGCAGGTCATCCACAAGGCCGATGTTATCCTGGTAGAGCCGGTGGTGCAGCCTGATTATACAAAGTCACGTGACGAGCGCAAGGGCGACGCCGGGTTGACCCCGGCCAATTACAAGATTACCCGCGAGTTGCTAGAGACCAAGGCCAAGCCGGGCGCTATCTTGCTGCACTCGCTGCCGCGCATGGATGAAATCCCAGCCGATGTTGATATTACCCGCTGGTCGCGCTACTGGCAAGAAGCCTTTTACGGCGTGGTGATGCGCATGGCGCTTTTGGCGCTGGTGTTGGGCGCAATGGAATAGATAGGAGACTAACATGCAAACCTATTTACATGGCCGAGATTTGATCGGTGACCTTGATTTTAGCAAGGAAGAAGTTGAAACCGTATTAGATGTGGCTTTTGACCTCAAGCGCAAGCGCGCATTGGGCGAGCTGCACCCGTACCTGCGTGACAAGGTGCTGGCCATGTTGTTCTTTTTCAGCAGCACCCGCACGCGCGGCTCGTTCGAGGCCGGTATGGCCCAACTGGGCGGGCACGGGGCATTCATCGAAAGCAAGACCACCCAAATCGCGCACGGCGACACGCCCAAAGAGATCGGCGAGATTTTTGGGCGCTACTTTGACGGCATTGCCATCCGCCATTGCGATTGGGCGGTGGGCAACGGCTACCTGAATGTTGTAGCCCAAGCCTCGCGCGTGCCGGTGCTCAACATGCAGTGCGATATTTACCACCCCTTCCAATGCCTGGCCGACCTGATGACGATCATTGAAAAGAAGGGCCGCGACCTGCGCCGCAGGAAAATGGTGGTATCATGGGCCTATGCAGCTTCGTACCAAAAGCCAATGTCGGTGCCGCAATCGCTCATCTTGCAAATGCCGCGCTTTGGGCTAGACGTGGTGCTGGCGCACCCGCCCGAATTCCGGCTGATGCCAGAGATTATGGCCCAGGCTGAGGAGCAGGCCAAAAAATTCGGCGCCGGTTTTGAGGTCATCAGCGACCCCAACGGCATGGAAAAGGCGTTCCAAGACGCCGATATCATCTATGCCAAGTCGTGGGGCGCAATGGTGCACACGCCCGATCCTGAAGAGGGCGCCAAGATCATCAAAAAATACTCGCACTGGATCACCAACGAGCGCAAGATGGCGCTGGCCAAGCCCGATGCGATTTACATGCACCCACTGCCCGCCGACCGCAACATCGAGGTGACCGATGGCGTGATGGATGGCCCGAACTCGGTGGTGTACGACGAGGCCGAAAACCGCCTGCACGCGCAAAAGGCCGTCATGGCATTGACGATGTAAGAAAGTCGCGTTCGCAGTTGGCTACTCGCCCTCCAGGTGATTGGCTAGAAATGGACCTTATCGGAAATAGCAGGACGGGCATCCCATGCCAGTCCGCCAACGTATAGGGATACGTTGGCTACGTTATTTCCGATAAACTCTAATGTGCACGTCACAGTGATGGAATCACAGCCTGGCGTCCATCACTGTGGCCGCCCAAAAAACAAGGAACGCCCCATGGAACGATTCGGCTACGTTCGGGCCTCTAGCATTCCACAGGCCATTGCCTTGCTGAATGAGCCTGGAATCAATAGCCGTCCGCTGGCCGGCGGCACTGACCTGCTGCTTTTACTGCGCACAGACCCACCAGCGTGCGATCGGGTGGTAGACATTTCACAGATTCCAGAAATGCAGCGCATCTACCAGGATGGCGAACGCGTGGTGATTGGCGCGAGCGCCCCATTCAGCAAGGTGATGGCTCATCCCATCATTTTGCATACAGCAGCGGTACTTGCCCAGGCCTGCCGCAAGGTGGGCGCTACCCAAATTCGCAACATGGGCACGCTGGGGGGCAATGTTGCCAATGCCGCTGCTTGCGCCGATTCATTGCCGGCATTGGTATGCCTGGATGCAACAGCGCGGCTACTCACCCCGCAGGGCGAGCAAGACTATGCGGTATCAGAATTGGTGCGCGGCCCCAACCGGACAATTATCCCCACAGGCGGGTTGCTGGTCTCATTGAGTTATGTCGCGCCACTGCCGGGCAGCCAAAGCATATTTCTCAAATTGAGCCGGCGCAATGCCATGGCCATCTCTCGGTTGACGGTAGCCGCGCTGGGGCGGCTGGATGCCCAGGGTCGAATTGCAGAGGCCCGGCTGGTGCCCGGCTCGGCCACACCACAAATCTGCCGCTTCAAAAAGGTGGAAGACAGCCTGATGGGGCATACGCCTGGCCGCGAACTCTACCAGGTGGCCGCCAGGTTGACGGCTGAAGAAATGACTCGCCTGGCGGGGCGGCGCTGGTCATCCGAGTTCAAAGAGCCGGCCCTCATGGCAATGACTGCGCGGGCATTGGCATTGGTGTTTGGCACAGGAGAGGGCGCATGAAAATCGAGTTCACCTTGAACGGCAAGCCTGTAAGCATTGACGCCCCCGCCGATAGCCGGCTGTTGGATGTGTTGCGCAATCAGCTTGGCCTAACCGGCGCCAAAGAAGGCTGCGGCATTGGTGAATGTGGCGCTTGCTCGGTGCTGCTAGACGGTCAACTGGTAAACTCGTGCCTGATGCTGGCAGCACAAGCCGGCGGACGGCAAGTGGTAACCATCGAGGGCGTCAGCAACCCCGAGGGTGGCCCCAGCGATTTGCAGCAGGCTTTTATTGATTGCGGCGCGGTTCAGTGCGGTTACTGCACCCCCGGCATGGTGCTGGCTGGCGAGGCGCTTCTGGCAAACACCCCCCTGCCCACCCGCGCGGAAATCCGCAAAGCCATTGCGGGCAATTTGTGTCGCTGCACTGGCTACAAGCAAATTGTTGATGCAATTGAAGCAACAGCGAAGCAGAGACCATTAGAGCGGGAATCAAAAGTACAAGGCGATAAGGTAATAATTCAACCGCCGACCAACGACCAACGACTGCCGACATCCAATCTCCAATACATTGGCAAGCCTGCCACACGGGTGGACGCGCTAGAAAAGGTTTTGGGCACGGCCAAGTATGTGGGTGACTATTGCCTGCCGGGGATGGTTTACGCGCGCGCGCTATACAGCGCCTTGCCGCACGCCCGTATTGTTCGCGTGGATGCGGCGCCCGCGCTCAAAATCCCCGGCGTGTTGGCGGCCATTACGTGTGATGATTTTGTGAATCACGGGCGCTTTGGCTATCCTATTCAAGACATGTTCATACTGGCCTACCAGCGCGTGCGCTATGTGGGCGATGCCATTGCCGTCATTGCCGCCGAAACGCAAGAGGCCTTGCAGGCCGGCTTAGATGCCATTCAGGTGGAACTTGAATCGCTGCCGGGGGTGTTTGACCCACAAGAAGCGTTGCGCCCCGAAGCGCCGATCATCGGCGAACACCCCTGGGACGCGCCCAATTTGCCTAGGGGCAATTTGCTCACCCAGTACATTGTGCGCCAGGGCGAGCCAGATAGTCTACTAGCCGCTTGCGCCGCCACTGTGGATAAAGATTATAGCACCGCGCACCAGGAGCATGCCTACATCGAGCCTGAAGCCGCACTGGCTGTACCCTGGCCAGGCGGCACAGGGGTGACGGTGTATGCCTCGTGCCAAAGCCCATTCATCAATCGTAATATCCTGTGCCAGGTGTTGGGGCTGGGCCAAGAGGATGTGCGCGTAATTCAACCGCCGGTGGGCGGCGCGTTTGGCGGCAAGGATGATCTGATGCACCAAATCTCGGCCCAGGTAGCCAAACTGGCCCTGGTCACCGGTCGACCTGTGCGCATGGTGCTATCGCGCGAGGAATCTCTGATTGCCTCGTACAAGCGCGACGCGATGAGAATGCACATTCAACTTGGCGCAGATAGCGCCGGCACGCTGCGGGCAAGCAAGGTCAGGGCAATAGTAGACAGCGGCGCTTATTCCAGCATCACGCCTTTCACCGCCTGGCGCTCTAGCATCCACGCGATGGGACCCTATCGCTACGAGGCCTGTCACGTAGACACCGATGTGGCTTATACCAACAATGGCTATTCCGGCGCGTTTCGCGGCTTTGGCAACACCGAAGTCTGCGCCGCTATCGAGCAGGCTATTGACGAGCTGGCTACCAAGCTCAACCTGGATCCAATCGAGTTTCGCCTGCGCAACTGCCTGCGCCCCGGCGATACCACGCCGCACGGCCAAGTCTTGGGCGATGATGTGGCCATAGCCGAATGTCTTGAGCAGGTGCGCAAACTCTCGGATTGGGATTGCAAGCGCAAAGAATTTCAAATTTTGAATTTTGAATCTGGAATTTTGCGCGGCATTGGCGTGGCAGCCGTTTTTCACGGCATGTCGCTGGGCGCAGAAGGCGCTGATTTTGCCGTGAGCACGTTGGCCGTGAATGACGATTACGGCCTGACGCTGACCTCTGGCCTGACCGACTATGGCACCGGCTCACGCACAGTGTTCACGCTCATCGCTGCCGAGACGCTGGGCCTGGAGCCCAAGCGCATCACCATGCTGCGGCCCGATACCGACACGGCCCTAGATAGCGGCCCCACCGTCGCCTCTCGCTCGACCATCTTGGGCGGCAACGCCACGCGCGTTGCGGCGATGCGGCTAGACAGTTTGCTTATCCGCGCGGCGGCCGATTTGTTAGGCTGCCAGGAAGTGGAAATCTTGCGCCACGGCGAGGCTTTTATCGGGCCAAATGAGGAACCCGCGTCTTTTGAGCAGGTGGTTGACCACGCCCGCCAGATGGGCCTGACATTATCTGTGCGCGGGCGCTGGGATATGCCGCCCATTCACTGGTCATTCGAAAGCGGGCAGGGCAAGCCCTATTTTGCCTATCATTATGGCGCGCAAGTGGCAGAGGTTGAGGTAGACCAAGGCACCGGCAAAGTAAACGTGACCGGGCTGTGGGCGGCGCACAATAGCGGCACAGTCATCTTTCCGCAAGGCGCAGCAGGGCAATTATATGGCGGCATCACCCAAGGCTTGGGCTATGCGTTGATGGAGCGGGTAGATTATGACGGCGGCTATATCCAGGCGACTAATTTCGATGAATATCTGATTCCAACGGCGATGGATGTGCCAGAGATCGTTGGGAGCTTTATCGAAAAGCCATTCGCCGCAGGCCCGTATGGGGCTAAAAATATCGGCGAGCCAGGGATGGTGCCAACCGCGCCCGCCATTCTCAACGCCATTTTCCATGCCAGCGGGCAGCGGGTTCGTCACCTGCCTGCCAACCTGGAACGAGTGCTCTTGGGCCACGACCTGCGCAAAGAAGGTTCGAGCATGGCATGCAAGCTGGGACTGCGCGCGCACCATTAATTGGAGGTAAACCTCTCCCCCAACCCCTCTCCTTGTAGGAGAGGGGAGTACATTCTCCCCTTCCCTTGCAGCCTGTCCCGCGACCGCAGGGAGTGGGAGGAAGGGGCTAGGGGGTTAGGTTAGAATATTAGGAGAAACGAAATGTCTGACACGATGAAGGTTCAACCGTTTGATGTGCTGCTCCGTTGGATTCTAAAAGAGTACGAGGCAAGCCAATCTATTTTTGGAATCCATCGCTCCCTGTTTTTCACCCCACGCGCCAACCAACCCTACACCAGTCAGATGTTTGGTTACAACCTGGGAACGCCCATCGGGCCGGCGGCCGGCCCGCACACCCAACTGACGCAAAACATTATCTGCGCGTGGCTTTCAGGCGGGCGTTTTATCGAGCTCAAAACCGTGCAAATTATGGACGAGCTGGAAATCCCCCGCCCCTGCATTGACATGGAAGACGAGGGCTACAACGTCGAGTGGTCGCAGGAACTCAAGCTGGATCAATCTGCCCACGAATACATCAACGCCTGGGCGCTCATTCACATTTTGCAGCGTGTGCTCGGCTTTGATAAGCAAGCTCCTTTGGGCACCATCTTTAACTTGAGCGTTGGCTACAACCTGGAGGGCATCAAGAGCGCGCCCATGACGCGCTTTATGGATCGGATGGTGGATGCCACTCAAGAACTGGAACACATCTACGCCATCTTGAGCACCCAGTTTCCCCAGTTCGCCGATATTCACATTCCAACCCGGCTCACCAATAGCGTCACGCTTTCAACCATGCACGGCTGCCCGCCAGATGAAATCGAGCGAATCGCCGGCTATCTGCTGCAAGAGCGCGGACTGCACACCACCGTCAAGTTGAACCCCACCCTGCTGGGCAAAGAGCAAGTGTTGGACATTTTGCACCATCGCCTGGGCTTTGGTGAAATTCAGATTCCCGATGCAGTGTTCGAGCACGATCTAAAATATGAGCGCGCGGTAGAGCTGATTACGACCCTCAAGCAAGTGGCGGCCGGGCGCGGTTTGAGCTTTGGCGTCAAGCTCAGCAACACGCTGGCAATGGCGAACCACCGCAGCGCCCTGCCGGGCAACGAAATGTACATGTCGGGGCGGGCCTTGTATCCCATCACCATTAATCTGTTCAACCGTTTGGCGCGCGAGTTCAAGGGCGATTTGAACGTATCTTACTCTGCCGGGGCCGACGCGCTGAATGTGGCCAGCCTGCTGTCTTGCGGCGCTCGCCCGGTCACAGCCGCTTCCGACTTGCTCAAGCCGGGCGGCTATTCCAGGTTCTTGCAATACCTGGAAAATCTGGAAGCGGAAATGCTGGCGCAGGGCGCGGCCAACCTGGATGAGCTGGCCCACAACAAGCTGACCAAACTGGAACAAGCCGCCGCAGACGCGCTGGCTGACCCTCGCTACAAAAAAACATACTTCCCGCATGGCCTGCCCAAGGTGGAGTCCGGCCTGGAGCTGTTCGATTGCGTGGTAGCGCCCTGCATAGAGCCGTGCGCAGTGCACCAGGATGTGCCCGAATATGCCTGGCTGATCGCCCAAGGGGAATATGACCGGGCGCTACAAGTGATCTTGGCCCGCAATCCCCTGCCGGGCATTACTGGCTATGTGTGCACCGAGTTGTGCCGCACACGCTGCACGCGCAATGATTACGAAGAACCGGTGGCTATTCGGGCGCTCAAGCGGATTGCCGCCGAAAAGGGGCGCGTTACATTGCCTCTCAAAGAGAAAACGGACAAAAGGGCCGGCCCTGAGCAAAGCCGAAGGGTCGCCATCATTGGCGCTGGCCCTTCTGGCCTATCGGCGGCGTGTTTCCTGGCGCTCAACGGCGTGCAGGTGACAATTTTCGAGGCCAAAGACGTGATGGGTGGCATGCTGCGCCTGGTGCCAATCTTTCGCTTGCCCACAGAAATCGTTCAACAAGATATTGACCGAATTCTGGCGCTGGGCGTTGAGGTGCGCTTGTCTCACCCCATCACACAGCCGCCAGAGGCATTGCTGCAAGAGGGTTTTGACGCCGTTTATGTCGCCAGCGGATTCCAAAAAGACATGCCGCTCCACATTGAGGGCGAAGACGGCCAGGGCGTGCATGCCGCGCTCGACCTGCTAGAGCGAGTGCGGCGCGGGGAGCATGTGGAGCTTGGCTCCAATGCCCTGGTGATTGGCGGCG